>JAKRSG010000115.1 GCA_022402405.1 Bacteroidia bacterium
TCTGGGCAAAAACAAAATAGCCAATTAGCACTAAGTCGGCAATTGCGCAAGACACTTGTTAAAAGTTGCCAAAAAATATTCTCCAATGCAAATTTTTGGTCTTGACATTTGGCGTTCAGCAAGGGGCGAAAAAGCTATCTCATATCAAAAGTTTTTACTCGCCCCTGAGTGCGGTAGGCTGTGCAAATGGCATGACAAAAATTTGTTCAGTACGATGCTTCAGGCGGTCAGTGTCCAACAGAACAGAAAAGGAGAGAAGCAATAATAAGTTTTTAAAGCCCGCTTTATTTTTTGGTTACTTTTAACGTTTTGGCGCTTGGCGCAGTAAGGGAATGGTTACCACAAATTTCGCCCTAGCAGTTTACCCCAAAAATAAACTTTTCTGCCGTTTCTTTTTCCTTTTTATTCAAAGGCCCTTATTGCGTCCAAGCGCCTGTTAGCAGCTGCACGAATTTCTGCTTTTGAATTAATAGCCTGATTAGATTTTATTGGTCTATACATATTTCTTATTCTGTTTTAAATAGATAATAAGTTGTACCACCAAAAAAATGTACAAGTAATATTGTCGATAATAATTCTACTTTCGAATATGTTTCTTTCTGCACTTTAAAAACATAGTCTTTGGGGTATTTGTCCATGTGATAAAATTCAATAAATTCACCTTGTCTATAGTCCTTACAGAAGTCTTTCCAAACTCTTTTATTAAATTCATGGTCTAAATATTTGAAATCCGCAAAATTATTCTTACCAGCACACTTTTCGGGCATTTTTATTATTGCAGCATTAATAATTTCACCATTGTTTGAAATTATTATTTCTTTTATTTTCTGAGGAAAAATTAATACTGAGAATATTAAAGTCACTAATAGACATAGATATTTCAATGAAAAGATACTCTTGATATTGAATTTAGAGTCTGCTTTTTTTTGATTCATTCCTTTTAAAATTAAATGTCTAATTTACGAATTCAACGTGTTGCTGCTAACGTTTTGGTGCCTTGCGCAGTTGCCGCATGAGGAGGCGTCAACATGAAGCAAGATAAAAACTTTCTGGGCAAAAACAAAATAGCCAATTAGCACTAAGTCGGCAATTGCGCAAGACACCTGTTAGGCGTTTGTGCTTTTCTATTGACATCAATTTCCTGCAATTCTGTTTTTATAAATAGTCTCGAGTAAATTTGTCTTTTCAGCTTCATTCCACTTATTTGTGGAAATAAATAGTCCAAAAATTTTCCCTTTGTCACAACCATAAAGGTAATAACTATCAATTTCTTTTTTGTCTGTCAAGTGCCAAATTATAGATTGATTAATTGAATCATATTTCAATATTGTTCTTGTTCCTTTTATTTGGTCGGCAAGAAATTTTGAGTCCCATTCGTAAAATGCAATTACTGATGCGCTGTCAGTCATTCCTTTTACGAAGAATGGATAATGTGTGTTTAAATTAATTGCAATGGCTACAAAAACAGAGTCAACATTTTTGAAAAAGTGTTGTCGGCTAACTTCGTTGTAACTAGTCTTTGTCCATTTGCCTGGTATTTTCACGCTTCCTAATGGAAATTTTTCAAAGGTTGTTTGATTTGTCGGAGAGTCATATTTGTCGGAAATGATAGTTGAAACAGATTTTGTAGATTGACACCCAACATAGAGCAATGTTGTCAAAAAGCTAATAAGTAGTATGGTTCTTATTTTCATTGTTATTATTCTCATGTATTTTAGCATAACGCCTAACGTTTTGCAGCTAACCGCAGATGGCCCACTGCGAGCAATCTTCGTGTAAACTGAATATCAAATATAGAAAAATTTTCCCAGCGAACAAGGTCGGGCCATTTGAGGTTAGGTGTTGTTATAAGCCGTTTTTTGTTCTGTCGAGTAGATATTGTTGTCGAGCATTGTTGTCAAGATTTAAAAAGTTAGTGAAATTCAGAGTTTCTATTTCTTTTATTTCAGTTCTCGTGGCTGAAACGGAATTGAATTTTAATCCACAACGAGGACAACGATTATAACCCAAAACACACTCTTTGTCACCGTTAGCCATAAGCCCAACAATTTGTCGAGCCGTATTACCTTTTGTGTCGTCATTTGAAAATTGAAGTTTAGGGTTTTTAGATAAAAAGTCTGTTAAGCAATTTTCAATTTCCTTGTTGTCAAACCAGCTGAAGTAAGAAAATGTCTTAGCTATTTTGTCATAATACAAGTTGTCACCATAGGAACTGTCAGGAAGCAAAGGAACTTCAAAACCTTTCCAGCAAACCAAACACCTTGATTTAAAATAAGCAATTGTCATTTGTTACTCTGTCGAATTATTGTCCTTTTACTCTTTTTTCGTATATTTTTAACTTCCTTTTTAATTGTCGATTTAAGACTCCATTGTTTGAGTTCAGAAGTGGGGTCGTTAGCCTGCTAGTCAAGTTCTTTAACTGTCAGTCCTTTAAAATTTTTCTCGTCATGTGTATGCTTCTTAACATTGTCGTGTCGTTTTAAAATGGCTTATAACGATTGGCAGCTAACCGCAGATGGCCCAATTGCGGACCATTCATCGTGAGAACTGCTTATCAAATATAGAAAAATTTCGCCTACGAACAACCGAGGGCCATTTGCGGTTAGGTGCTGTTGAACTAAACCTCAGGTAGCATTAGTTAAAG
>JAKRSG010000116.1 GCA_022402405.1 Bacteroidia bacterium
TCTCAAAGATTCAATTTGTTTTGGTAGGATAGCAGGTAAGTTGTATTTGGATGAGTTTAATAAATTGAAAATAAGTAATTTGCATTTTCAAGATAGCTATACTTCTAACCCATGTGCTTTTGATAATGATAATTATGGAGGTGATACTTCAATTGTTAATTTTTTGAATGTAAAAGATACCGTTAATATAGATGGGAATAAATATCTTAAGGGGAATTTTTATTATCTAACAGAAAGTTCAGCTCCTTTTTCGAAAGTTGAAGGAACATTTTTTTTTGGTAATGTAAAAAATTGATTTTTCTTATATGTTTGATTTTATAATAAAAAACATAATTAATTCATTTGCTGCTAATCCAAAAGTAAGAAAAGAAATTTATGTGGGTGACGCAAATTGTAATGGATGTATGGTGCTAGTTGGAAATGGGATAAATGTATCTTTAAGAGCTTCTGATTTAATTGAACTAAACGACGGCTTTGAAGTTGATACCAACGGCGAATTTTTCGCAGATGTGATTGAGAGGTTGTGATGAAGGCTATTAATTAAACAACTATGGTCTATGGACCATGGACTATCGACCCAAAACTCAACCTCCAATTTCCCTCTCTTAAAAAGGCAAAAAGCCTTTTGTGTAAGGTTTGATTTTTTTATTGGTTCAATTTTTTACCTTTACCTCAATGAAAAAAAATACGCTGTATTGGGTTTGTCAGGTAGGAGGATGGTTTATTTTTGTGCTCCTTGAGCTTATTGGATACGGCAATATATATGGCTATAATGGCTTATTGCTTTTAAATGTAGCCATCAACTTTTTGGCCGGCGTTGCCCTTACCCATGCGTATAGATTGTTTATTATTAAAACCAGTTGGATAAACCTACCCATGAAATCATTGGTGCCGCGGGCAATACTGGGCGTGGTTTCTATTTCTATTTTACTTACACTACTTAATATATTTTTGGATAGACTTACCGTTCCGCTCATGAATTTGTTGCCGGTAGACGCGGTGCTCATCTTTAATTATTTGTTTAATTGGAGTAAATATATTCTACTTTGGGCATTGGTATACCACTTGTTTCAGTATTGGGAACGCTCTTTGGAGGCAGAAAAAGTAAAGTATCAATTACAGGCACTCATTAAAGAAAATCAGTACCAAAATCTAAAAATGCAACTCAATCCGCATTTTTTATTTAACTCACTCAATAGCATTCGTACCTTGGTAGACATAGACCCCGTATTGGCCAAAGAAGCTATTGGTAAGTTAAGCAGCTTGCTGCGCAGTTCTTTGCACATGAGCAAAGAAAAGACGGTTAGCCTACAACAAGAATTAGAAACGGTAAAAGATTATTTAGCCATAGAGAAAATTAGATTCGACAAACGCTTACAGCTGGAGTTTGATATTGCACCCAATACATTGGCTTGTCAGGTTCCGCCCATGATGCTCCAAACTTTAGTAGAGAATGCCGTTAAACATGGTGTTTCTAAATCAAAATTGGGAGGAAAAATCTACCTTAAAACCTTCATCGCAAACAACTATTTAGGCATCGAAATGATCAATTCGGGTAGGTTCGAACCGAGCCTTGAAAATGATGGTTTAGGGGTGGAAAATACCAAACAACGATTGGCCATATTGTATGAGGAGGCAGCCCAATTTTCGATTCAAAATTTAGATACGGATAAAGTAATTACGCAATTAAATATACCATTATGATTACCACAATAATTGTAGACGACGAACGATTAGCGCGCGAAGGACTCAAAAGTTTATTGAAGGATATGCCCGATATTCAAATTGTGGCAGAGGCCGAAAATGTTGATGAAGCGCTCGATTTAATTGAAAAATTTAAGCCGCAATTGGTGTTTTTAGACATACAAATGCCCGAGAAAAATGGCTTTGAATTGCTGGAAGAATTGATAGAAACGCCGGCAGTTATTTTTACTACCGCTTACGATGAATATGCGCTAAAAGCATTTGAGGTAAATGCACTCGATTATTTATTAAAGCCTATAGAAAAAGAGCGTTTATTAGAGGCTGTTGCCAAAGCAAAAAAGCAAATTGAAGAGCTAAAATTAGACCGCTTACGAAATAAATTAATGCCGCATGAGCGGGTGTTTTTGCGCGATGGCGACAAATGTTGGTACATTCCTTTAAGCGATATTAGGCTTATAGAGTCTGCTGGTAATTATGCTAAAATTCATTTTGATAAATACCAACCTCTCATTCATAGAACGCTAAATTCGTTAGATGAAAGGCTAAGTGATGAATTGTTTTTTAGAGCCAACAGGCAGCAAATAATTAACTTAAATTACCTCGAAAAAATTGAGCCTTTCTTTAATTCAGGCTTTCTGTTTTATATGAAAGATGGGAGCAAAATTGAGGTAAGTAGAAGGCAAGCGGTAAAGTTTAAGGAGCTCCGCAGTCTTTAACGGCTCTCTGGAAATAATCTCTCTTGCACCGCTGGCAAGAGCTTTTTATTCATCTCGGTACGCAAGTTTTGATAGGCATCCATACCTGCTTTTTCGGGTGTTACCTGAAAACCTGTAATGCCCGTTAAGGCTTCGTGTATAAGCTCTACGCCAGATTTGGTGTCAATTAAAATTAGGTTCATCTCTATGGTGGCTCGCAACATTTGTCCCCACATAATTCCCTG
>JAKRSG010000117.1 GCA_022402405.1 Bacteroidia bacterium
ATTAGCACAAACATTGATGATTGGTAAAAACACCAGCATCAAAATTAAAAAGTACTTTATGTCTGACTTTATTAGCATGTTCTTTGTAAAATCTGGAACGAAACTCGTTTATTAAGTCTCATATTTTCTTCCAATTTAATGACACCAGTGCTTCCTATCATTTCTTCTTGATACTTTAACTTAGTTGATGCATAACCTTCACTTTCTAACCTGCCACTTGTAATTCTTGATTGAGTAATTGTTGGTGTTAATGAACCACTTGCCCCATAAATTGAGTGATTAATTAATAGTTGTTTTATATTGTTTGCTCTATCTTTGGATAAGGTTATATTATCAATTGTACCAACATCAATAGCTGTATGACCTTGTACTTCCAACTTTGTTACAAAGGGGCTATTAAAAAGAAAGTATGCAATATTATCCAGACTGACTCTGTTATTTCTCAAATCTGGATCGAAAACAGAAGAGTCGGATATAAAAAAAATCTCGCTTTCAATTATTGAACCTTGTACTGGTATATCCCATACAAATACAGCTGAGGTATTAAATCCTCCCCTTTCAAGATTCAAATTTCGTAAAGTAGGGATATCAGAGTATCTATTCAAAATTGGACTCGGGTATTTGAATGAGCCATTTGGATTTAAGGCTAAAAAGGATGATCCACCGGGTGTGGTAGAATCAGAAATTTCAGGTGCATATGAAGGAACCACATTAACTAAATTGGGGAAATAATATTGTTTCAAATTATTTGATCTCTCCAGTAGAAACTGGGTCCAATAGCTAACCATCTTATTCTTCTTATCTAAAACATCTTGATATGAGTCTGTATCCCTGATTGTCCAATCTTCTCTTGTAGGAGGAGTACTATTTGCTATAAATGGGGGAACAATAAATTTTTGACCAAGACTGTTTAAAGGAAAATTTGCATCTGGCTTAATGATGTTTCTTGTATTTAACGGATAACTAATTCCGCCTTTAATAACTATTTCATGGTTTGAACATATATACAATGACAATCCTATATTTTTACCAACAGTAAGCAAATCAACTAAAAGTGTATGAATATTAATATATCGCCAACTGTTTATTGTGCTGGAAATAATTCTTGCATCGCGAAAATTATGCACCCACTCGGTAATAAAATTATTATGGTAAAAATAACCATCTTTTTTTTTCCTTTCCACATTAATATCATACGGAGCTCGAGTTAATACAATTTTATCATTTGGTGTGAGATTATTTTTATTATAATATATACAGGAATTTTTGTAAATAGCTTTTGCATAACTATCCCCAGTTGAAGATCCACTAATAGCAATATCAGGAAGGGTTTGATTCAATTCAGCAATACTAGTTCTCATTCCATTAAAAAATTGATTGTAGTTTACAGTTGAAAACATGAAATTTTTATTAAAGTGATTTATAAGTGAATTATCATCTTTTCGCATAAATTCTTCCAAATCAATTTTAAGATTGGTTGGAGAATCTAGGTCAATAGTAAACGTTTTTATTTGCTCTTTTGAGTAACCTTTTTTGACAGAAATTGGAAATGGGTGAGTAACTGAATCAATTATATCATCTCCATAATAAATGTATTTAACAATTAATTTAACTTCTAATATTTTACAATTTACACCAGAAAATGTTAGTATAGGTGCTTGTTCTATAACTTCCATGCGCCAATTTTTAACCTCTGATGTACTACCAGCAGTAGCTGTATTATAGATTCCCATTTGAAAAGAATTTTAAAGGGGTTGATAAAATTTGAAAATTTTGAACTTCAACTGATTGACCTATTTGAGTAAAGGCTTTAATACTTAAACTATTCTTTTTGTATTGCCTTCCACTATCGTCAGTTTCTATAGTTTTATCTGAAAATGTTATGTAAATTGGAAATTTTTTTATTATTGAGGTTGAATTTAATAATGACTGAACTATAGAGTTCAACTCGGATCTAGATAACATTAAAGTTAATAACGAATTCAAACTAACTTCTAGTTTAGGACTTATTGAATTACTCGATTTGTAACTTTCAATACAGTAAAAATTATCTGTAGAACTTTCATATTTACTCTTAACAAACGAATATATATTTGCATTTGCGAGAAGAGTATCAAAAACACTTACGACTGACTCTTTTGATGAAATTGCTAGAGTTATTATGGACTCTGATAGATTTATTGAGGTTGGATATCTTGAAAACATTACAATATCTCCGTCCGTGGCCAATAAAAAACCATACATACCAATCTCCGTATTTGAACTTTCCAAATAAATATCATCCTCAAAAATGAATAACACATTTTCTAAACTTGCATAGTTAAAATCTGGATTGATTCTAAAAATACAGTCAACCTCATCATCTCTTCGAATCTGAGTCATATTGACAGATGGTAGTGTTGCTGTCGATTTTCTTTTGCAAAATTTCAAAAATGTCACACCAGCAACTACACCCCCACTCCAATACAACGCTGTTTTTAATTCGCTAGTCCAATTATTATTATTGTCGAGATTGACAAATCTTTCTTTACCTGAGTAGCTATCCAATTTAGCTTGTTTGTTTATCAAACCTTTAGACACATAAACAATAGGCTCCGGATTATCACCATTACCACATGGCAAACTAATACCTAAT
>JAKRSG010000118.1 GCA_022402405.1 Bacteroidia bacterium
TGGACCAATAAAGAAAAGATAACCTGTTTTTATTTTGAGGCATTTGATGAGAAGTGGAAAGATGCTAAAAATCCTCATGGATCTGAAAATCATTTTGGTTTATTTACCATTGATGGAAAAGCAAAATATGTTTTATGGAAACAGGTAGATAATGGGGTGTTTAAGAATTTAACAAGGGATGGTAATTCTATAGAAAAGACATTTAAGGGAAGCGAATTAGAATTGATTAAAACAGTAGAATTGCCATAGGAATTAATAAATAAAAGTATGAATAGAAAGCAGCATTTTTTTGAGTTAAAATCTATTATGGTGATGGGACTTTGCTTGTTTTTTGTTCAGTGTTCAAAGAGAAAAGAAATGACTATAGATGTTTACGAAACCTCTGAAAGTGGAAATGCCCTTACCTTGATAAAAGAGTTTGAAACAACGGATAAATCAGTAATAATTACAATAGATCCCGACTCTAGTTTTCAAAAGATAACTGGATTTGGTGGCTCATTTACCGAGGCTTCAGCATATCTTCTAAACAAATTAGGTTCAGCCAATAGAAAGAAAATATTGGATGCTTATTTTAGTGAAGAAGGTGCGAATTATTCGTTAACCAGAACCCATATTGCTTCGTGTGATTTTTCTTTGAGTAATTATACCTATGCTAAGGTGGAGAATGATTTAGCCATGGAGCATTTCACTATTGAAGATGATAAAAGCGATTTGATTCCGATGATTTTGGATGCTAAAAAGATCTCTAAAGAAGGGTTTAAGATTATTTCATCGCCTTGGACAGCCCCACCTTGGATGAAAGATAATAAGAGTTATGTAGGCGGAAAATTATTACCTCAGTTTAATGATGCTTTTGCTTTGTATGTTTCTAAATACTTATCTGCTTATAAAAAGGAGGGCATAGACATTTGGGGAATTACGGTTATTAACGAACCTCATGGCAATGGTAATAATTGGGAAAGCACTTTGTTTTCTCCAAAGGAAATGACAGATTTTGTTCAAAACCATTTAGGTCCGAAGCTAGAAAAAGACAATTGGGGTCATGTTAAAATATTGGGCTACGATCAAAATAGAGCTGGCTTAAAGGAGTGGGTAGATGAAATGTACAGAGATGAAAAATCGTCGAAATACTTTGCAGGTACAGCCATTCATTGGTACGAAAGCACTTATGATTATTTCCCAGATGCATTACAGTATGCTCACAAAAAGGCACCAGAGAAACACCTAATAGAAACCGAGGGTTGTGTAGATGCTGAGGTGCCAAAATGGAGAGACGACAAGTGGTATTGGCAGAAGGAAGCTACCGATTGGGGCTGGGATTGGGCGAGTGAAAAGGATAAACATTTACATCCTAAATATGCTCCTGTAAACAGATATGCCACCGATATAATTGGCTGCTTAAATAACTACGTAGATGGTTGGATAGATTGGAATATGGTGTTAGATACACAAGGCGGTCCCAACTGGTTTAAAAATTGGTGCGTGGCACCTGTTATCGTAAACCCTGATAAAGATGAAGTATATTTTACTCCGCTATATTATGTAATGGCTCATTTTAGTAAATTCATGAGGCCAGGTGCCATAAAAATTGCTTGTAATATAAATCATAGTGAGCTAATGACAACTGCTGTTAAAAACCCTGATGGCAGTATAGCGGTTGCCCTATTTAACCCTACAGATGAAAAATTTTCTGTTACCCTAAACATAAAAGAGCAAACTAAAACGCTTAGCATTAACTCAAAGGCCTTACAAACTATACTTCTCAGATAAACAATATTCTTATGTCCAATATTCAACCATTTACCAAAGTTCCCACCACGCAGAAAGTTGCATTTGGATTGGGTATGTTAGCCAACCAAATGTTTCCGGCAGCATTGGGTATTTTTATTGTGATACTGATAGAGGGATTAGGTTTTCCAGGTTGGATGTTGGGCATTATCTATTTTGTTCCAAAGTTATTTGATGCTATTACTGATCCTATAATGGGATTTATTACAGATAATACCAAATCTAAGTGGGGGCGCAGAAGGCAATATGTTTTGATAGGTTCTGTAATCATGGGTTTATCTTTTGCTTTTATGTGGCAATTGTATGCTACCAACAGCATTAATTATAACTTTTACTATTTTTTGATTTGGTCTTTAGTATTTTTTCTAGGTCTTACCATATTTAGTGTGCCATATGTGGCTATGGGTTACGAAATGAGTCATGATTTTCATGAACGTACCGAAATAATGGCTACAGCTCAGTTAATTGGTCAGTTAGCCTGGGTTATAGCTCCATGGTTTTGGGTAATTATGTATGACCCTAGGTTTTTTGAGTCGACCGAAATTGCCACCCGAACCTTAGCTATTTATGTAGCCATTGGATGTTCCATTTTAGCAGCTATCCCCGCCATTTTTATAAGTAGTAAATCCACCTTAAATGAAGATTATGCTCCGTTAACATTACGAAACATAAGCACTAGCTTTGATGAAATTATTTTAGGATTTAAAGAA
>JAKRSG010000119.1 GCA_022402405.1 Bacteroidia bacterium
TTTTCGTTTGCTTTTGAAGCTTCCATAACTGCACGAGTAGTATTAACACTAACTACAGGATTGTTAGGAGAATCTAATAAGGTTAAGTTTTCAATTGAACCTAAATCACCCACTTTAATAGACTTACCAATCTCTAAGTGGTCGATATTTACTTCAATAAAATCTGGTAATACAGCTGGTAAAGCTTTTACTCTTAATTTTTTAGCTTTAACAACTAATTTACCACCCGCACGAACACCCACTGAGTTACCAACTAATTTTACTGGTACTGCAATTTCTACTAGCTTATCGTCTTTAATTTCTAAGAAATCTGCGTGTAAAATAGAATCGTTAACTGGATGGAAGCTGATATCTTTTAAGATACACTTGTATGTTTTACCATCGATATCTAATTTTACTTTGTACGTGTTTGGAGTATAAACTAAAAGTTTAAAATCCGGTTCGTAAATTGAGAAATGGATGTGGTTTTCGCCACCATACATAACACAAGGAACTTTTCCTTCTGCTCTCAAAGCTTTGGTAGATACTTTACCAACATCTGTTCTAGAGTATCCAAATAATGCTACTGATTTCATGTTATTTATATTAATTTATTTTGTTTAAAAATGGGCATAATTGGGCATTGAGCCCAATTGTAGCTGTAAAATTTATGCTTTAAGGTCGAATAAACTGCTAATTGAACCGTGCTCGGTGATGTTACGAATAGCATCTGCAAACAACTGAGCGGCAGATAAAACTTTAATCTTGGAATCGGTTCGAGCCAAAGGAATAGTATTACAAACAACTAATTCGTCTAAAACGCTGTTTTCTATATTCTCGTAAGCTTTTCCGCTAAGAACGGGATGCGTACACATGGCGCGAACGCTAAGAGCACCTTTATCTTTTAACAACTGAGCGGCTTTTGCTAATGTGTTACCCGTATCAATGATATCATCTACCATTAAAACATCTTTTCCTGCCACATCTCCGATAAGCGTCATAGACGCAATTTCATTGGCTCTTCTACGCTCTTTATCTACAATTACCATATCACAACCTAATGCTTTTGCATAGGTTCTTGCTCTTGCGCTTGAGCCCATGTCTGGAGAAGCAATGATTATATTGCTGCCCATGTTTAAGCTTCGCATGTAGGGTAAAAATATAACCGCTGGGTCTAAGTGATCTACTGGAACCTCAAAGAAACCTTGGATTTGAGGAGCATGTAAATCCATGGTTATAACTCTACTGGCACCTGCAACAGTAAGCATATCGGCTACTACTTTTGAACCAATAGAAACTCTAGGCTTATCTTTTCTATCCTGACGAGCCATTCCAAAATAAGGGATTACTGCAGTAATATAATGCGCCGAAGCTCTCTTGGCTGCATCAATCATAAGCAATAGCTCCATTAAATTGTCTGTGTTGGCAAAAGTGCTCTGAACCAAAAATACGTCGCATCCGCGAACTGATTCGTTGAAACTTGGTTGAAATTCTCCATCGCTGAAGTAAGAGATAGTGCAATCTCCCAATGAAGTTCCGTATGATTTTGCTATTTCTTCTGCTAGGTACCTAGATTTTGTACCCGAAAAAATCTTTACTTCGTTTTTAACCGCCATAAGATTGTTAATATGTTGTTCACCAAGTGGTGAGGTTTAAAATTCTTCTTTGCAGAAGATAAAGTTGACCGACTAGGGCTCGAACCTAGACTCCTCTGAACCAAAATCAGATGTGTTGCCAGTTACACCATCGGTCAATTCTGGGAGCGCAAAAGTAATACATTTCAATAAAAAGTAAAGTGTTTCTTAAATTTTTTTTCAAAATTCTGATTTACACCTCAAAAAATATGAATACTGAATAGTTTTATACGCTTTACAGTGTGCAAAAAAAGGGATTTTTTACCAGATTTCTTATCAGACATTTGCAATCGATGGATGTTTTTTGTGTAGGTTTAGTTTTTAGTCGGGCAGATTCTAGGTATCAAGGATATGCTCGTCAGTATGTTGAAGCATTATTACGCCTACAAAAGCACGTTGCCATTTTTTCGCCTCATTGGATAGAACTGAACCAATATTTTCAAATTCATTTTCGCGACCAGGCAAACAGAATTCATTGTTTTGCCATTACTGAAACACTCCACACAGGGGATTCTATGGGTAAGTGGGCGTTTTTTTGGCGTTATGTTTACCTCCGTAGAACACTAAAAAATGCCGAAAGAAGAATGAATATGGCAATCGACTTTGTTTTTTTTGCGCCTGTCGACGATTGGATCAGACCGAAATTTCCAAAATACTGGCTGAACCGATTGTTAAAATATCAGTGGAGCGGACTTTTGTTAAAAATGGAGGATTATGGTGATTTGAAAGATTTGGAAGCCGCGTCTCATTTGCCTTTAAATGTGGATCCTAGTTTTAAGGACCCCGATTATTTATTGAGTTCGCCTAATTGTGTGGCCGTTTGCACATTGGATAGGTTTAGAAGCGAGCAATTAAAATCGAGGGTATACAAAAAGGTAATAGTTTTGCCGGATATAAGCGACTATAAAGTGCCAGAAATGAAGCTAAAAATGGCAGATTCGATTAAAAAAATGTCGCGCGGGAGAATGATAGTGGGTGCCGTTTTAGCGCCCGATGACGATCCAGAAAGTTTTATAAAATTATTACTGAACGCTAACAGTGAGCATTATTTTTTCGTTTGTGCCGGTGCATTTTCTCCGCAACAACTTTCACCAAGTTCTTATCAAGCGCTAACAGAGGTGCTTAGTTCTACTCACGATAACCACTATTTTATATTACATGAAATGGAGGAGTATGAGCATTTAAATGCACTCATACAGTTGTTTGATGTATGTTATATTCCTGAAGGTGGAAATAAAGATTTGCCACATATTACTTTAAGTAAAGCTGCTTATTTTAAGAAGCCTGTTATTGCACCTGCCACTCACATGAATGGAGCACTCACAGAAAGTTTGAAATTAGGCATTACTTATGAAGAAAATACAGAAGCTCTATTACAATCGCTACACACACTTTACTTACAAATGCCCCTAGAATTAAATTATGATCACAAACCATTAAATAATTATGCCCAACTTCAAAATCAAAGTCACCTGAGAGAAGCCTGGGAAATGTTGTTATGGATGTAGATTTGTTTTTTTTAATTTTAAGGGATATGTTTGTTTTAATAATATTTATGATATGAGACAAAGTATACTTTCTATCCTTATTTGCCTATTTTTTATTAGCAAAATACAATCACAAATTCCTTCATATTTACCAATGGATGGCTTGCAGGCTTATTATCCTTTTAATGGCAATACTAATGATGAGTCTGGTAATGGGAATCATGGAATAAATTTTGGAGCAGTATTAACAACTGATAGAACCATGACAAGTTCAAAAGCCTATCAGTTTGGCGGAAATGCACGAATTCAAATTCCAGATTCTAACATAAAATTTAATTCCAGAATTATATCCATAAATGCTTGGGTAAATTATGGAAATACTTCTACCACAATGATTGTTACCCGTCGTAAATGGACTGATGCAAGTTCAGAGCAATTTTCATTCGATACGAAAGCATTCAATGTTAAAAGAAATGGGGCCTGTGCACCTGCTGTTGGTTGGGTTACAACTAATCATGAGGCTCTTCCATCTGTAGGCACTTGGGCTATGTTGACAGTTACATATGATGGCAGGTATATGCGTCAATATTTGAATGGTGTTTTACGAAGAACAAATGATTTAGGAAGCTCTGTTTTGATGGATTCTTGCAGTGGAGCTGATATAATTATTGGTGGCACTTGGCAAACTTTTCCTTTTTATTACACAGGAAAAATTGATGATGTCTCCATATACAATAGAGAGCTAACAGTCGCAGAAGTTTCAAAGATATACAATCAGTGTTTGCCAAATCAAGTTACTAATGCCAACAACGTTACATTGGTTGAAGGTGATACAGCAGAATTTTCTGTTCAAGCAAGTGTAACTGGAGCTACTTTTAGTTGGCAACGTCGTTCTGGGACCAATTTTGTGAACATAATTGATAACTCTCAATACATTGGAGCCAATACAAATACCCTAAGAATAGCGAATACAAATATAAGTATGGATAGCTTTCAATTTAGGTGTATCGTTTCGCAAACAAATGCATCTTGTTTGGATACTTCATCAATTGTTAGGCTTTTTGTAAAAAAAAGGATAATTAAAAACATTCCTTATTGGTTGCCAGATAGCTTACTAGTAGCATGGTATCCGTTCAATGGAAATGCCTACGATGAAAGTGGAAATGGGAATAATGGTAATGTAATCGGCGGTGCTGCTTTAACAATGGATAGAAAGGGTAATTTAAATACTGCGTATACTTTTAATGGTACTAATAGCAGAATTAGCGTACCATACAGCAATAGTTTACAGACAAAGTTGATTTCTATAAATTTTTGGGTTAGAAGAACTAATAATAATGTAGTTCAATATATTACTAAAAGAAATTGGGCGGATGCATCTAATGAACAATATTCTATTGATAACTCGAGTATCAATATAAAGCAAAACAGCAACTGTTCTCCTAGCGTTGGGTGGCAAACTACCTCATATAATACAGGTCCCACATTAAATGTTTGGAATATGTTAACCATGACATACGATGGTAGATTTCTCAAATATTATTATAACGGAGTTTTAAACGCAGAAAAAGAATTAAATTCAGCTTTTAGAATTATGGATACTTGCAATGGTGCTGATTTAAGTTTTGGTGCAGGTTGGAGTACTTTCCCTTTTTGGTTTACTGGTCAGTTAGATGATATTTCAATTTATAGCAGATCTCTTTCAGATTTGGAAGTTATGCAGATTTACACTCAATGTGTAAAGCATATATCACTGCAACCAACAGATTTTTCAGGAACTAATGGTGATCAGGCAATGTTCTCAAGTTTATCAAGATATGATACAGTTGCATCTTATCAGTGGCAATACAATACAGGATCTGGATTCGTAAATCTTACTCCAGGGCCAGTTTATCAGGGGGTAGATCGACGTGATTTAATAATTGGCTCCATTAACACATCAATGAATAATCATCAATTTAGATGTATTGTTTCTACTCCATATACCTGTGCCGATACCACAAACATTGCCAAGCTATCTGTTCAAAGTGTTGGTCTTAATCAATCATCTATCAAAACTCAATTATCTGTTTTCCCAAATCCTACCTCTGGCGATTTTTCAATTGAATTTTCAAATCCTCAATATATTCCCAAATTAATTGGAATTTACAATGCCCTAGGAATGGATGTTTCCGATCAAATTATTATTACAAGGTTGGAACAAGAAAAAATCGATGTTAGATCAAGATTAAAAGAGGGGTTCTATACAGTATTGATTAGTATAAATGATCAAGTTGTGTCACGAAAAGTAGTGATTTCAAAGTAGCTATTTTGTATTATTTTGGTTGTGTTTGGCACCTTGAAGGATAATTCTTACTTTCGTTGAATTATATCCAAACCGCAGGTGAATATTAGTTTAGACTTAAGTTTTAAAGAGAAAGTATATCTTTTGGTGGCTAAATTGCCAGGAAAATTTAGCAAATTCTGCCCAAGTTATTTGAGAGAACTAAGTCGCACCGTTAAAAGAATGGAGGCTATGGGTGCTCAGGTAAAATATAAATCTCGCATTATTGAGGTTTTATATGAGGATTTTCTTTATGAATTAAGACTTGGAACTACAGATTTTTTGGTGTTCGACCAAGTGATTTTGGATAAAGAATATGAGCCAATTGTATCTTTAATTAAAAGCTCAAACAACGAGCATTCAAAATTTAATATTATTGATGCGGGTGCTAATATTGGATTAGCGAGTTTGTATTTCTGTAAAAAATTTAAAGACTGTAAAATTGTTTCTATTGAGCCTGATGAAAGCAATTTTGAGTCGCTAAATAAAAATATTTTCATAAACAAATTAGGTAAACAAATCAACTCTTTACACGCGGGTATTTGGGGTCATACAACTAAATTGAATCTGTCAAATGAGTTTAGAGATGGTCGCGAATGGTCGTTAAATCTCGAAGAAACCGATGGGCAAAAAGATGGAGAAATTGATGCATTTTCATTGGAGTATTTGATGCAAAAGTTCAGTTTTGAATATGTAGATTTTCTAAAAATAGATATTGAGGGTGGTGAGAAAAATCTTTTTGAAGCATGGGCGAAAAATCCATTTTCACTTACCAAAGTAAAGTATTTGGCACTTGAAATTCACGATGAAATTGTAGACAGAAAGTTTATTTCAAATGTTTTGATAGAAGCAGGTTTTGAACTAACAGAAATTAATGAAACCACTTTCGGGGTTAATGCAAGGTTTAAATGAGAGAAGTAAATTTAGAACGATTAGTAAGTTATAAAATGAAGCCATATGCGACCAATTATTTGGAGCATAAATTTATCATTGATGGCTTAAATTATGCTGTTTCAACCTATGCCAAAAGTCGTTTAATAGATATTGGTTGCGGTAATAAGCCTTATGCTGAAATGCTTCAGCCCTACATCACCGAATACATAGGTTGTGATATCATTCAATCGAGCAACAATTGTGTAGATGTTTTATGCGAGGCAACTAAAATTCCTCTTCCTAGTGAGTCTTTTGATACTGCTTTCTCTACACAAACTATCGAACATGTTGGTGATTTCCAAGATATGGTGAATGAAGCCTATCGCTTGTTAAAGCCGGGTGGTCATTTCATTGTATCTGGCCCAATGTATTGGCCATTACATGAAGAGCCATACGATTTTCATCGTTTTACTAAACATGGGTTTGCTCATACCTTAGAAAAGGCTGGATTTAAAGTGGTAGAGATTATTCCAAATGGCGGAAAATGGGCTTTGTTGGGTCAGGTATTAATTCAAACCTTACCCGTTTGGCTTACCTTTCCTAAGTTTTTGAAATGGATGCACAACAAGCTTTTTGTTTGGCTCGACCAGAACTATTTTGACCCCATAAATACCATGAATTATGTGGCTATTGGCAAAAAATAATCTATGGATAATTTAGTTTCTATTATTATTCCTTGTTATAACCACGGCGCCTTTTTAAGAGAGGCTCTAGCCAGTATTCCTAAATTTTCGATGGGTGGGGTAGAGGTAATTATTGTAAATGATGGTTCCACAGATTCGCATACAAAACAAGTTTTATTAGAACTTGAGAGAGAAGGTTACAAGGTTCATCATCAAGAAAACCAAGGCTTGGGAAAAACTAGAAATAACGGAATAAAATTGGCTTCGGGAAAATATATTTTACCCCTCGATGCCGATAATAAATTAACTCCAGCTTACTTTGAAAAGGGGATAGAATTATTAGAGTCTAATTCTCAAATTTCGGTGGTTTATGGTGATCCAATTCTGTTTGGCGACCAAGAAGGATTAGCGCCGGTGCGTGATTTTAATTTGCAGCAACTCATCACAGGAAACTATATTGATGCCTGTGCAATTTATAGAAAATCTGCCTGGGAAATGGTTGGTGGCTACGATGAAAACATGCCATTTATGGGTGTAGAAGACTGGGAGTTCTGGCTGAACCTATCTTTTAATGGTCATAAATTTTTGCATCTGGCTGAACCTAGTTTTTATTACAGGGTAGCCAATCAATCGATGATAAAAAAGGATACAGGTCCTAATTTTAATGAGCTAAGGTTTTATATAGAAAAAAAGCATTCTTATTATTTAGATTTTGACGCACCCGCAGATGCCTTAAGTTTAAAATTTAAGGCTAATCCCATAGTTTTGTTGTACAAGCTTATATTGCGAACCTATTTCCCAGCTAAATACCAAGCCTTGGTTCAGCAAAGAAAAATTAAGAGAATTTGATGTATACGCCAGTTTTATTGATAATTTTTAACAGGTTTGATACCACTAAACAGGTAATTGCTAAATTGCGAGAGGCGGCTGTACCTAAGTTGTATGTGTATTGTGATGGACCTAGGAAAACAAAAGTTGGCGAGGCCGAGCAGTTGAAGGAGGTTCAAGAAAAGGTAGTAAAAGCGATAGATTGGCCTTGTGATTTGGTATGCAATTTTAGGGAAGAGAATGAAGGACCAAGATTGGCAATTGGTCATGCCGTTTCATGGTTTTTTGAAACAGAAGAACAAGGTATCATACTCGAGCACGATTGCGTGCCACATATTAGTTTTTTTAACTTTTGTGAAACCCTTTTAAAACATTATGAGCACGACGAAAGGGTCATGCATATTTCCGGAGATAATTTTCAATTTGGCAGGTGGCGAGGAGATGGGAGTTATTATTTTTCTAGGTTTAACCATATTTGGGGATTTGCCACTTGGAAAAGAGCATGGAAGTATTATGATTTAAGCATGACACAATACCCAGTTTTTAAAGAAAATAATAAAATTAAAGAAATATTTAAATCTAAAAGAACTCAGAGAATTTGGATAGATATTTTGGATAGGACCTATTCAGGTTCTTTACAAACATGGGATTATCAATGGACTTTTGCCATTTGGAATGTGAATGGATTAGCAATACTGCCAAATATTAATTTAATTTCGAATGTAGGTTTTGATGAAATGGCTTTAAATACTACAAATTCTAACCACAGACTTGCAAACATGACAAGTTATGAAATTGGAGAAATACAACACCCAAGTGAGATCAAAGTTAATTTGGAGGCAGATAATTATGCTGTAAGTGATGTTTTTAATCCGACTATGTTTAGATTTGCCTTACAAAAATTTGGAATAATATAATTTTGAAATCATTTATAAAAAATATTACGGGACTAAATAAGACTGGGGCTTATTTAAGAGAGGAGATAGAGAAAATGAAAGTGCTCATGGCTCAGCCCATGGTGCATCAAAATCGAAGTGCAAAGGTTTCTGGATTAAATTGGAAACAAATTGAATTCTCGGCCTTTTCACAATGGGGAGATGATGGTATTATTCAATATTTAATTCATCATATTCCAGGATTAATTCCACGTTTTATAGAGTTTGGGGTTAGTAATTATTTGGAGGCTAATACTCGATTTTTATTATTAAATGATAATTGGTCAGGATTGGTATTCGATGGTTCAGATTCTAACATCCAATTTATACAAAACGATACCATAAGTTGGCGATATGATTTAAATAGTGAAAGTTTATTTGTTACCAAGAGCAATATAAATGATGCTATTTCAAAACAAGGATTTGACGGCGATTTGGGGATTTTACATGTTGATATTGATGGTAATGATTATTGGATTTGGGAGTGTTTAAATGTTGTTAATCCACAAATTGTAATCATGGAATACAATAGTGTTTTCGGGAATAAAGGAGCAATTAGTGTACCATATAAGGATGACTTTTATGTAACGGACGCACATTATAGTAATTTGTTTTTTGGTGCTTCTTTAAAGGCAATGGATTATTTAGCCAACAAGAAAGGATATACATTTATTGGCACCAATACGGCTGGCAATAATGCTTACTTTTTGAGAAATGATTTAATAAATGAATTTGTTCCAGCAGTATCTGTTGACGAAGCTTTTGTTTCTTGTAATTTTAGGCAAAATAGAAATTCTTCTGGACAAGTTACTTTGCATAGAGATGATAAAATGATTCATACGTGTGGACATTTGGATGTTGTTGATGTAACACTTAATCAAACTTTTTCACTTAGTAAATTTTTATAATGATTGCCCAATTTATATTTGATAAACTAATTGGCAACAATCAGCCAAACTCTATTTTTACAAAGTTTCTAAAGCTTTTTAGACAACGAATTTTGTCTGGTGGAGATCCTATTGTAAAATATTCGTATAAAGGGAAAATTTTAGATATTCATCTCAGTCATGATTTTCCATTTATAATGAAGGAATATCCCCAATATAGTCAGAATTTGGGTTGGGTAGTTAAGAAGTTATATCACAAATATAATGATTTAAAGGTAATTGATGTGGGAGCAAATATTGGTGATTCGGCTATCCTTATAAAAGATATTGCCGATATTCAGATTTTATGTATCGAAGGTAATCCTAAATTTTTGGGGTTATTAAAATCAAATACAAAAAATTTAAATGAGGTTTCTATTGCTGATTGTTTTGTTGGAGAAGAGAGTTCAAAAGTTGAAGCTATTAGTGGTTTAGGTTCAGCTCATTTAAAAGAAACAAGCGAAGGTGCCATCGAAGTGAAAACTATGCATCGTGTATTGGAAGAAAATTTGGTTTTTAAAAATGCAAAACTATTGAAAATTGATACTGATGGTTTTGATAACAAAATAATTAGAGCGTCGAAATCATTTTTAGAAGAGTCTAAAGCCTCCGTTTTTTTTGAATATGATCCATACTTTCTCGGAATGCAAAATGAAAAAGGTTATGATATTTATGATTTTTTTGTATCTTTGGGTTATACTAAATTTTTAATTTTCGATAACATCGGAGATTTTTTGATTAGTTTGGATAATAATAGTAAAGAGCAATTTATGGAACTTCATGCTTATTTTAACAAGGGTGGCAAAAAATATATGGATATTTTCGTTATTCATCAAACAGATAGGGATATAGTATAATGAGATACCTCTGCCCCAAAATTTTGATATTATTTTTTTGGATAATCCTTAAAAATTCATATTCGCATGCTCAATGCACCTACAGTCAAGTTTTAAGTAATCCAAATTTGGTTGTTAATGGTAATTTCTCTTCGGGAAATACTGGATTCACTTCAGGCTATTCGTATTCAACAGCAAATCCATTATTGGAATCAATGTACGTTATCACTAATAATGCGGCTAATGTTCATTTTGCTTTTGCTGGAGTAGATCATACAACAGGTACAGGGAATTTTATGGTTTTAAATGGCTCTAATTTCCCAACTAATGTATGGAATCAAAGTGTTAATGTAACTCCAAACTCATATTATAATTTCTCTGCTTGGTTTAAAAATATTGTTGCTAAGCCAGCATGGGTTGGTTATCCTATTGCTACAGCAGAATTATGGATTAATGGAGTTAAAATAAGTAATAATCTACCATTGCCAGATTATCCAGATGTATGGCAGTTGCTCGATACAAATTGGTTTTCAGGTAGCGCTACAGTAGCAAATCTTTCTATTAGAAATATTGGTATTTCCTTAGGTGGAAATGATTTTGCCATTGATGATGTTGCGTTTAAATTATGTTGTACACCTACAGGTTCAACATCCAATATTACAACTTGTAATGGTAGCACCTATCAGTTGAATGGTGCTGCTCCAGGGTCATTTTCTTGGAGTCCAACAACCGGGTTAAATAATCCAAATATTTTAAACCCAAGCTTTACTGCAAATTCTAATAGAACCTATATTCTAACTAAGACTGTTAGTGGTTGTGCGGTAAGGGATACTTTTAATATAACAATAGAAAACTGTTGTTTTCAATGCAATGCTTTACCATCCACTTTAGGAAATGGCTTAGTAGCATGTTATCCTTTTACTGGTAATGCCAATGATGAAAGTGGTAATGGTAATCATGGAACTGTGTTTAATGCTGCACTTACAACTGATAGATTTAATAAGCCGAATAGGGCTTATAGTTTTAATGGAACGAACGCACGTATTCAAGCACCACATTCCAATTCTTTAAATGTTGGCAAAATTACTGTAGCTGCTTGGGTTAATTATGGTAATTCTGCAACCACTCAAATTATTACTAAACGGAATTGGTCTAATGCACAGAATGAAAAATTTGCATTTGATACAAAAGAGTTTCATGTAAAAAGAAATGGGGCATGTACACCTAACTTAAACTGGAATCCACTTACTTATCCTTCGCCTCCTTCTATAGGTGTTTGGACATATATAGTGGCTACCTATGATGGTAGAATTTCCAAGTTTTATAAGAATGGTATTTTAGAGAGAACGGTAGATTTTTTAACGCCGCAAGATTTGGATTTATGTGCTGGTGGAGAATTAATTTTTGGAGCCAATTTTGCCACTTTCCCTTTTTATTATACGGGTAAAATAGACGATATACGGATATACAATCGAGCTTTATCAGATTCAGAAGTTAGTCAATTATATCTATTTTCTTCCACCGAAAATCTTCCAACTGCTAATGCAGGTATAGATATTCAAGTATGTGGAGCCGATAGTGTACAGTTAAATGGTACTGGATTGGGTTGGCCTACTTGGGTGCCAAGCATTATAATGAGTAACTCTAATGTACTTACTCCAAAAACCAAAGTTGATTCACCATCAAACCTAATATTAACCACCCAAATTGGAACCTGTTTTGCTCGAGACACGGTATTGGTTCAGCCCGTATTGGTTTCTGCAAATGCTGGAGTAGATACCAGTCTTTGTTTGGGTGATAGCGTTCAACTTTTAGGTACAGGTTTAGGAAACTTGTCGTGGATTCCGCATACAAGTTTAAGTAATTCGTCTATAGCCAATCCGTATGCTAAACCTAATAGTAGCACCAATTATGTATTACGAGCAAATACCGGGGTATGTAATGCATACGATACCGTAAGGGTTAGCACCATTTCTGTTTCTGTGAGTGCGGGGTCAGATAAATCGATTTGTCCGGGTGATTCTGTTCAATTAAATGGTTCGGCAATGGGGAACTATTATTGGAATACCAGACAAAATTTATCAGATTCTTTACTGTTAAATCCAAAGGTAAATCCATTAACACCCAAAACTTATATCTTAACTGTGCAAAATGGTTCTTGTATTGCTAGAGATAGTGTTTTTGTAAATGTGGTAGATTTGCAGGCAGATGCTGGTCCAGATTTATTTTCGTGTAAACGACAATCTATCGTAATAAATGGGTCTGGAAATGGAACACAAATTAGCTGGCTTCCTATCAAAAATATTCTCAATAATTTGAGTGCTACGCCTACCGTAAACCCAGATACAACTACAACCTACATATTAACTGTATCAAACAGTTCATGTGTTCGTAGAGACACAGTAACTGTATTTGTAAATCCATTAGATGTATCCATTTTAACTAAAGACACCTTGTTTTGTGTTGGAGATACGATTCAATTAAACGCTACAACCAATTCACCTACTTTTAACTGGTTGCCGAATACTAATATTCTATCACCAACAACATTAGCACCAAGAGTATATCCTCAGAATACTAGTAAATATTATATAAGTGCATCAGATGGTATATGTAATGTAACGGATTCGGTTTTGCTTACTTTAACAAATTTAACCATAACGGTATCTAATGATACGAGTATTTGTATTGGAGATTCTATTTCCTTGTTGGCTCAATCCTCTGGGGCAACATTTTCTTGGCTTCCAGTTTTAGGTCTGTCTGATCCAAACTCCTCAAATCCAAAAGCCTCCCCTTCTAATACCACTAATTATTTGGTTCAGGCCCAAAAAGGAAATTGTATTTCTAGTGCAAACGTTACAGTTTCAGTTGATTTGAAACCAGTAGTAGATGCCGGTCCAGATCAAAAATATTGTTTTGGAGAATCAGCCATATTAAAAGGTTCAGTAGAGTCTGGTTCAGATTTTATTTGGAGTCCGGCCGCCAATTTAAACGATGTTAAAATCATACAACCTGTGGTAAGTGGAGAAGTAAACAGAGAATATATTTTATCAGCCAATAAAGGTAAATGTTATAATAGTGATACAGTTAAGGTTGTATCGAATCCTAAGGTAGAGGCGGCATTTGATTTTACACCTGATAACTCAGATTATCCAGCGCTTGTTCAGTTTACCCAGAAAGCAAAAAATGCTAGTTTCTTTTTATGGGATTTTGATGATAAAGGAATTCAATCTAATCTACCTAATCCTAGTCATACCTATTTATTACCAGGTAAATATGAGGTTTGGTTAAAGGTGTCGGATAGTTTAAATTGTTCTGATTCCATAAGTAATATTGTTAGTGTTGTAGAAGAAGCACATCTTAAAGTTCCTAATGTATTTACTCCTAATGGCAATTCTCTTAATGATAGTTTTGAAGTAGTTTATACGGTAAGTTCATTCGAGTATGTATCTTATCAAATTTATAACCGTTGGGGTGATTTATTGTATACCACTAAATTTCCAGGAGGAGCTTGGTGGGATGGTACCTATAAAAATCAACCTTGTCCGGAAGGAGTATATTTCTTTATTGTAGATGCCCGAGCTTTTAATGGAAAAGAATATAATTTACATGGAACTGTTACCCTTTTGAGGTAATGTTTTTAATATTTTTTTAATAATTAAATGTAAATTTTCTTAAAAATTTCATTTTAAGAAAAAACTCTTTGGTTTTGATAATCACATGTGTAAATTTGGTGATTCGCCTTTTTGGGTTAATAGCAAATTTGTATGTTCAGAAAATTACTTTTTTTATTTTTAGGTTTAGTTACACTCTTGTCTTTGGCAAATGCTCAATCCTTTAATTGGGGATTAAGACAAGGAAATACTGGTCAGGATTTAATACGAAGCATTAAAACGGATGCAGATAATAACTTGTATTTTGTTATGTTTCCTCAAGGAGCTTTAACCATCGATAGTGCTGGTACTCCTAAAACTATTCCAAGTTATGGTAATAGAGATGTTTTAGTTTTTAAATACAATTGTGATAGTATTTTTCAATGGGTTATTAGAATTGGCGGTAATTTAGCAGATGGAGGGGCTTTCTTTAATTCTCGCCTAGCGATAGATACCATAGGGAATATTTATATTCAAACTGCCATAACTGGCACTTGTAATTTAACATCTGCTAATGGCTCTAATACAATCATTAATAGTGCTGGTAATTATGATGCCATATTGGTAAAAGCGAATAGTTCTGGTATTATACAATGGACCACACGTGTTGGAGGTTCTGGTTGGGATGAGAGTGGAGGTATTTGTTTAGATAGGCAACAAAATGTTTATGTTTCTGGATTTTTCTCTGGGGCTGCAAATATTACTCAGATAGGCGGTCCTACCAATTTGTTAATTTCAGCAGGAAATACGGATATTTATATTGCTAAATACAATCCTCAAGGAACGCTTCAATATGCTACACGTGCTGGAAGTGCTTTTCAAGATTATTCCAATCAAATTACAACAGATAGCACTGGTGCATTATACATTTCAGGTGGTTGGGGTTGTTGTGGTAATTCAACCATTAATTTCGGTAATAATGTTACCAATTCTAATAGCTGGGGAGCATTTTTGGCCAAGGCAAGTCCTACTGGAAACTGGCTTTGGGGTGTTGGAATTGGTGGAGCTGGACAAGAAACTTATTCAGATGTAATTGTTAATGATGAATTAGATAGAGTATACGTCCTAGGTCATTTTCAGGGAAATACTACAGTTACAACAAGGCCTCCTGGACCAGCAGTTAATATTTCGTCTACAGGTGGTTTTGATGTGGTTTTGGCTGCTTATAATTTAAATGGAAGTATACAGTGGGTAAGAACGGTAGGAGGTGCAGGAGATGAGTATGGATTTGCTATGTCGTTTGATCCACAAAAGAACATTATGATTACAGGTTCCATGGCAAGTAATGTAAATTTTGGTGGAACCACATTGAGTTTAAGTGGAGCGGTTAATGCCTACTTAGCGAGATATACGCCGAATAATTTATTTATAGATGCCCAAAAAGTTGGTACTGGTTTAGCTAATGGAGGTTCTGATGTTACGGTTAGTTCAAGTGGATTGGCATATGTAAGTGGTTCGTTTCAAAATGCAATAACATTTGGTTCAAACACGTATAATTCTGCAGGAAGTGAAGATGCATTTATTGCACGGGTTCAACTACCAGATACCACTACTATTGTGGCATCTAAAACTACCTTAAATTGTGATACCGATAGTGCGTATATTTATGTTACTAATAAGAATATAGGTGATTTTAAATGGTACAGAAATGATACACTTATCACCGAGGCAAACGGATACATGATTAAAATACATGAACCGGGAACATATAAAGTAGTTTCATTAGGACCTTGTTCTCCAGCAACTACATCTGCTCCTATTGTAATAAATAGGTCTACAATTTATACAGCCCCTCGAGTTACGGATATTACTATTTGTAGGGGAGATAGCGGACGATTATTAGCAACTGGTGCAAATAGTTATCATTGGTCGCCTTTAATTGAAATAAGCGATTCTGCTGTAGCAAATCCTGTTATTAGTGCAACGGTTTCTAGGAGTTATTTTCTTACTTCAGTATTAGGTCAATGTATTTCATTAGATACAGTAAATGTTATAGTTGATGCAAATTGTTGTTTAACTTGTAGTTCTCCACTTTCATTAAACGAAGGTACTATTGCATGTTATCCTTTCGATGGGAATGCAAGAGATTTTAGTGGATTTGGAAACGATGGTCAGATATTTAATGCAACACTTGCTCAAGACAGATTTGCACGACCTAATAGGTCTTATCAATTTAATGGGTTTAATTCGTATATTCAAGTACCTACATCACCCTCATTAGAATCGCCTAACAACAAAATTAGTTTTACATTTTGGGCAGGTGTATTTTCTTGGAATGTGGCAAGTGGTGTTCAATTTACTCCCATTGTAAGTAAATCTAATGGAGCCTCTGCTGGGCAGTACCGTGCATTATTAAGAAATAATGGTGCAGCAGCCATGACGGGTGGTAATGCTTTTAATAACGCAATAGGAAATCCTAATACTGCCACTAATACATGGTTTTTCTTTGCAATTACTATTAGTAATGATACAGTTTATTATTACAGAAATGGTGTATTAATGGGTTTTGCAACTGGTCCAACTTCATACGTGGTAAATAATACAACTCCATTGCGAATTGGAAGAAACGACTTTAATAGTACTTCTTATTTTAATGGTCGTTTAGATGAACTAAGAATATACAATAGAACACTTACAGGTGAAGAGGTAAGTAAACTTTATAACTTGAGTGCATTAGTTGGTTTGCCTTTAATTTCGGCAGGTATAGATAAAAATATTTGTAAAGGAGATACGGTACAAATCACTACTACAGGCTCAAATGGAACTTGGTTATGGTCGCCTTCTGCCTTTTTAAGTAGCGATACGGCAAGAAGCCCACTTAGTTCACCAGATTCTACAAGGGAATATGTGGTGCAAGTAGATTTCTATGGTTGTAAAAATTATGATACGGTAAAAGTTAATGTAAATGTTTTTCAACCTGATATTGGTTCAGACAGAGCTATATGTTTGGGCGATACTGCAATGCTTGTTGTAAGTGAAGGCGAGACCTTTAATTGGCTTCCGGATTACAATATTTTGGGTACAAATAATGATACTGCATTTGTGTTTCCTACGGTAGATACAAGTTATGTTGTTACCGCGGCATTAGGTGTTTGTGTGCGAACAGATACTATTCAAATAACGGTTACTAAACCAGAATTAGATGCAGGAGCAGATTTAGATATTTGCGATGGTGATACCGCTAAGTTTACAGTAAGCACAAATGGTGCATTAAGATGGAGTCCGTTTAAATGGTTAAATGATTCGTTAGGAACCAATGTATACTCTAGGCCAGATTCTAATATTACCTATTTCTTAGAAACAACTTATTTGGGTTGTGTGGCAAGAGACACTGTTTCTGTTACTGTTTCATCTATACCTATTGATGCAGGAACCAATCAAACAATTTGTTTAGGTGATACTATTCAATTAAGTGCAACAGGGGCATCAAATTTTATATGGATACCAAGTAATAATATCAGTGATACTAGTGTTGCTGATCCTTTTGTTTATCCAACAACTCCTACGTATTATTATGTAATTTCATATAATTCACTTTGTACAAGATACGATAGTGTATTTATAGACGTAAAGCAAGCTCAGGCTAATGCTGGCCCCAATAAAGCTATTTGTTTAGGAGATAGTGTTGTGTTGAATGGCTCTGCATTAGGTACGCATATTTGGTCGCCAACAACGGGTTTAAAGGATACTAGTTTAACTACCTATGCTAAACCAATTGTAACTACTCAATATATTCTTAGAGCCGATAATTCTATTTGCTCTGCTTACGATACTGTTGTAGTAACGGTAGCAAATTTTAATATTAATGCTGGTCCAGATAAATTAATTTGTTTAGGAGATAGTGTGCAATTGCAAGCAAGTGGTGGTGTAAAATATAATTGGTTGCCATTCTATAATATTAGCGACTCTGGTGTGGCTAATCCTTGGGTAAAACCAGAAGGGCCAACTAACTATTTTGTGCTTTCTAATAACGGGCTCTGTTGGAGATATGACACAGTATTTGTGGATGTTACTTCTTTTAGTGGCTCAGCGGGTACAGATACCAGCATGTGTAAAGGTATATTTGTTGGGTTGCAAGCGAGTGGTGGAGCCAGTTATGAGTGGTTAAATGATGCTAATATTAGCGATAAGTTTATATCAAACCCAATAGTAACTCCGCCGTTTACCCAAAATTATATTGTGAAAATTTTTGATGGCACTTCATGTTATGTGTATGATACGGTGAGTGTTGAAGTTAACGATTTTCCAACGGTAAATGCTGGTCCAGATCATTTACATTGTCCGGATGAGTTTGTTGTGTTAACGGGTTCAGTTAGTGGTCATACCAGATTTGAATGGGCGCCAGCAACCTATTTGAGCGACAAAAACGCTTTGCAGCCTTCGGCTTCAGTTGATGTAAATACTACCTACGTTTTAGGAGCTTGGAATAAATATTGTTACGCAGAAGATAAAGCTAGAGTGGAGGTAAATCCTAAGGTTGTGGCCAATTTTACAAGTAATCCAACATCTGGTTTAGCGCCATTGCCTGTTCAGTTCTCGAATCAAAGTTCTAACGCATACTTCTTTATTTGGGATTTTGGAGATTTAAGTGCAGGTTCTGTAGAAAAGGATCCATTGCATACTTATTTGGAGGATGGCAGATTTGATGTTACATTAATTGCAAGTGATAGTTTGGGTTGTTCTGACACTACTTTTGGTGTAATAAATGTAAATTCGATTGATGCCTTGTTTTTACCAAATGCCTTTACGCCAAATGGAGATGGCTTAAATGATTTTTTTGTACCTATCTATAATCAAAATAGATTTGAGTTTTTAGAAATGAAAATATTTAATCGTTGGGGTGTGGTTGTTTTTGAAACTAAAATGCCGGGTGGAGAATGGTGGAATGGTAAAATTAATGGAACTCCAGAACCTCCAGGGATATTCTCTTATACAGTTTCTGCCCGTGATAAAAAGGGTAAATCGTATGAGCAAAATGGAACGGTTACACTCATTCGATAGAAGTAAAATACAGCAGGAATATTTTATGTTTCTGCTGTGTTTTTTTATATATGGCATCAGATTTTTTCGACTTTAAAAAATTCAGAGTATGGCATAATCAATCTGCCATGAAAGTAGGGACTGATGCTGTAGTTTTGGCTTGTTTGTTGGAAGGAAGTTATGCGCAAGAGCAAACTATTTTAGATATAGGAACAGGGTCTGGAATTATTTCTTTAATGCTGGCTCAGCGTTTCCCTTTGGCAAAAATTCATGGTTTAGAAATAGATTTTTCTGCCGCTTCTCAAGCTCAGTATAACTTTGAAAACTCTATTTATTCTGAACGATTAACCTGTATTCATACGAGCTTTCAAGATTGGATTCAGGCTCAAAAAATCTCTTATCAACTGATCGTTAGTAACCCGCCTTTTTATAACGAAAAGACTAATTTTTCTATAGAGAATAAAGCAAGAAGTGTAGCTAGGCACGATGCCGCTTTGCCGTTTGAGGTGCTTGCTGCTGGAGTAGCAAACCAGCTTGATTTCAATGGAAAATTTTGGCTCATTTTACCTATACCTGAGGCAAAACAGTTTTCAGAATTGGCTCTAACTAAAGGACTATTTCTAAACAAAGAAATTAGCATTTATCCCCGACCAGGAAAACAGGCCAATCGAGTAGTACAGTGTTATCAATTAAGTAAACATAATTTGGTTCAAACCGAATTGTTTTTACGCAATGAGAATGGCGAAAAAAGCGAAAAATACCAGCTAATAAGCAATGAGTTTTACCTTTAAACGAACAATTATTTGCCTTCTACAAATTCTATTTGGTAGTTTTTAAGCTCTTTAAGGATAGGTTCATAGAATTCTTTGCTCAGTGGAATTTGTACCCCTTTAGCCTTAATTTTATTTTGTAAAATAAGTTTGCAGGCGATTCCCATTGGTAATCCAACTGTTTTGGCCATTGCACTAAATGCCACAGATTCTCCATTCACAACCAAATGAGAACTTAAACTCTGCTTTTTGTTATTAAGCGTATAAGTTACTTTATGAAGCATAATAATTTGATCAAGTTCATTTTCTTTAAGCTTCCATTTTTCTTGTAATAACTTTTGTAAAGCCTGAGCTGGTGTGGCCTCTGGCAAATCAATTTTAGTATCGTTTAATAAACCCAGCCAAATTATCTTTTTAAACAGGGCCGAGCTTTTTTTGATACTTAAAAAATTAGCTAATTCGAGCTCTGCATCGCTGGTGTTTTTTACTTGTAAAAAGGCACAAACAAGTTCTCTATAAGTTAAATTTTCTGTTTGTGGTAAATAATAACTATCGTCTGTTAGTCCAAGTTTTACAAGGCAGTCCCAAGCTTCGCAGAAGCCTTTTCTTCTCAGTGTACCACGTAAAACTGTTTGGGCTGAACCAATTCCATATGGCTCTATATAACTTAAAGAATCACGATTGGCATAAGCGTCGAAGGTTCCTAATTTGCCAATTTTGAATTGTTGTATTTGAGAGAATATTCTATTTGGTGGAATAAATTTAAGCAATCCATCTTTTAGATACCTCGCCGTTGCTTGTCCGGCAAGAACTACATTTCTTGGATTCCATGTAAACTTATAATTCCAAGGATTATCGTCAAATTCTGGAGCTACCAAACCTCCACAATAGGATTCAAACGAATCTATTGTGCCTCCTTTAGCCTGAATAGAATGAATGATTTCCATAGCAGAAAGATGGTCTATGCCGGGGTCGAGGCCAATCTCGTTTAAAAACAAAACATTTGCTTGTAATACCTTTGGATGCAAGGCTTTCATCTCCTCGCTTAAATACGAAGCTGTTACCAAATTCTTTTTAAATGTAAGACAATCTTGTGCGGCTAAAATATGTAGGCTTGGTGGTAACAATGAAACTACAATATCCGATTCTTGTATCCATTTTTGACGAGCTTTCGCTTCTGTAATATTTAATTCTATAGCTAAGCCATATTTACTCTTGCCAATTTTATTCTTGGCTGAACCCACTTGTGCATCAGCTACTATTACTTGCCATTTTTCTTTTGATGCATGTTGTAATAAATATTTTATGAGGTATGCAGAAGATAATCCTGCTCCTAATACTAGAATTTTTTTCATGAGTTAATTAATAATCTGAACCTGTTTTTTTAATTTTTAGCTTACTTCCATTACTTAAGTTTGCATTGGGTGATAACTCATTCCATAGAATTAAATCATCTTCTGAAACTTTATATTTTTCGGCAATAGATTTTATGGTTTCACCCTTCTGAACAATATGAACTACCTCATTAATTAAATCCTCTTTTAGAAGATTATTTTGATTTGTATTTTCTAGAACTAAGGTATCATTTTTAATAAATTTACTTAATGCAGATTGCATGAGTCTGGCCTTAGGTAAGGCTATATAATAGGTTTTACCTACAGGTACATTTATGTATGGTTTTCTGAGCCATGGATTAAGCAATTTTACTAACTTATAGTTGCATGCATTATCGTTGCTCCAAGTAGCCAAACTGCTAATGGATAAGTCTGTTTTTACTTGAACAACAGGTATAGGTTTATAAAGATCAGAGCTTGCAATGTAGAAACCAAACTGACTAGGATTTTCGCAAATATCTTTGATAGCAATGATTCTAAAAAGGTACCTTGCAGTTTCAACGTTTAGATATAAGTCGTAATAATTATAAACAGATTGTGATTTCATTTGACGCTTTACGCCTTCAATTCCCATATTATAACTAGCTGCTACAAGGCTCCAATCTTTGAGCTGTGAGTATGCTTCTTTAAAATATGCGCAAGCAGCATAGGTGGCTTTTTCTAGATGGTATCGCTCATCTATTTCCTCATTAATTTCTAGTCCATACCGTTTACCTGTTTTATCCATAAACTGCCAAAAACCTGCTGCGCCTGCTGGCGAAACAACATTTTGCAATCCACTTTCTGCTAGGGCAACATATTTAAAATCGGCTGGTATTCCTTGCGATTTAAGGATAGGTTCAATCAATGGAAAAAAACGTTGCGCACGTTTAATCATTAAAATCGTTTGAGATTGCCAATATACATTGGTTAATATTTCCTTATCGTATCTTTCGGCCACATCAAAATCTGTAAGTGGAATTTGAGTTCCGGCAAAGCTTAAGGTTTTTGGTGTTGCAAGCGAATATACTCTATAATATTGCTGAAATTCTTCTATGTTTTTTTTGTCTTCAGTAAAGCTATTGCTAGAAAATAGGATGAATGCAAAGCTTGTTAACAGCACCCCGCTTAGTCCACTTAAAATGATTTTACTTGATTTCATAAATCAATAACGTTTTATGCACTTACCTGTTGTGCAGATTGGGTAAAGCTTAAAATATCTTCTATTATTTCCCTGTGATTACTTAATCTGGGTACTTTATGTTGACCACCCAATTTGCCCGATTTCTTTAGCCATTTTTGGAAGGTTCCTTTTGGTAATACTTTTATTTTGGGTTCTTCCATAGCCATGTCTTTATATCTTTTTGCTTCGTAATCTGAATTCTGTTTTTTGAGGTTTAAGTCTAATTCATTTGTAAAGGTACTCAAGCAACTTGGTTCTTTTTCAAACTCAATAAGCCAC
>JAKRSG010000120.1 GCA_022402405.1 Bacteroidia bacterium
TAGTAAACCACTATAATTTGCCAATAAGACTAATTGCTGTGAGCGATTTATGTAAAGATACTTCTAAAGTAAAAGAATTAAATGTGAGGTATTGTAAACCTGATACCTTTTATGTAAAGGGTAATGCCAATGCTGATACTTTATATATTAGTATATTATCTAGCTTAAGCCCTAATGAAGTTTTAGTTAATAAAATTAGGGTATATCCAAATCCTGCATCAAACTTATTGCATTTTAAATTGGATAAGCCGGGTGAATATAAAGCAGAGTTAACTGGTATTTCAGGTTCAGTTTTGGTAACTAGTACAGAGAACTCAATGGATATTTCTGCTCTTTCTGCAGGTGTTTACGTGTTAACGATCTATGATTCTAGTAATAAATTAGTGAGTACTCACAAAATTGCGATTGTAAGATAAGAGATTATCTTTTTGATATAAATGTCTGCAATACCTGGTTGAAATCGGTGCCAATGATGGCCTCGTGATAATCAATCTTGTATTGCAGGCATTTTAGTTTTAAGGCCTCTTTATAATTTTTGTACTGTGTTTTGTATGTTTCTATAACGGCATTTGGATGAAGCTTCAACTCTTCTCCGGTCTCAATATCCTTGAAGATATATGGACGATTATCAAAATCAAATTCTAATTCCTGCTTGAAATCTTGAACATCAAATAGAATTACTTCATGTTTGTTATATTTTAAGTGCTTTAGCGATTCAAATAATTCTGAACTGTTCGATTGAAAAAAATCACTAAACACAATTACCATAGAACGTTTATGCAATCCTTCTGCCAGATAATGCAAGGTTTTAGCAATATCACTGCTCTTTTGTTGTGTGGGAATTTCTAAGCAAGATTGTAATTTAGAAAAGAGTAATTTTTGGTGACTTAATCCTAATTTAGAAGGAGTGTGAAACCATAGTTCTTCATGAAACAAGGAAATACCAGAAGCATCTCTTTGTTTTTTCATCAACTGAATTAAAGAGGCTGCGGCCACAATGCTGAATCTAATTTTGTTGATACCATCCGTTGGAAAGTACATAGAACCCGATGTGTCTATCACTAATTGGCAACGTAAATTGGTTTCTTCTTCGAAACGTTTTACGAATAATTTATCGGTTCTTCCAAATAACTTCCAATCTATATTCTTGGTGCTTTCTCCATTGTTATATTGCCTATGTTCTGCAAATTCTACCGAAAAACCGTGGTACGGACTTTTATGCAAACCAGTTAAAAATCCTTCAACCACTTGCTTGGCCAATAATTCAATATGGGATATTTGTAAGAAATCAGATTCTTTTAACGTGTATTTACTCATGCTTAATTTGCCTTAGTAAGTCCTTCGATTGTTAAATCTTTCACCTCAAAATCAATTTCAGAATTAGCCTCAACGAATAAGGATAAATCTGCTTCAAAAACATTCGCAGGCTTCTCCATGTAAAAACTATATTCGTTAAATTCATCGTATTTTACCTCGGGGTAACTTAATCGTACACGGCTTACTTTTCTCTCTTGCTCATTGTTTATGACACAATTTATGTAACCACCGCCCAAGCCTGAATTCCCTTTGAGTTGGAGGGTAACTTTTATAAACAACACATCCTTTAAGTTCAATCTTTTTTGATAGAAGGGAGGGATAGAATCTATGTACGATTTAAATGCAATAAGGTCTGTTTTTTCGTCGAGTACCATCTTATTATAATCGCTCTCATCTTCCACCCAATCTTTGTTATCTAGCAAGCTTTTTTGTAGCGGACTAACATTTGGATTCAAAAATATTTCCGAATAATAGGCTCGGTTCATATCGTAATAATGAAGTACCGTTTTATTGTATTGCTTAATTTGAAATAGGTTCAAACCGATTAAGAAAAATAAAATTACTGTTATTATATATCTGGCTGAACCAACCCAAAAGCGTTGTAAAAATGCAGAAAATGCAAGCAGAAATACGGGATAACTTTGCATTAAAGCACGGGTAGAGTAGCTTCCACCGTATTTCCAATCGCTCCAAGAGATAATGATCCAGATATTGAGTAAGCAAAACCACAGAACAGATTTTTTGAAGGGAAATTCTTTTAGATAAAAGAAGCCAATAACAAAAAATAAGGTGACAGGCGTATAAACGAACCAGCCTTTTTCGAAGCCAAATAATACTCTGAAAAACGGATTTAAAAAGCGCCAAGCGCTGCCAACATCGTATATAAAAAATCCGGTTACATATTGCCAATAAGCTAGTTGAGGTAAAATTCCTAATATGCCGCCGAGGGCAGCTAAATATACCATTGGCAGGTTAGCTTTTACTAAATTCCATTTTTCTTTTGCAGCTTCTTTAGTATGTGTATTCCATAAAATAGGAATCAATACCATGATAGCTTCTGTTGGTCGGGATATGGTTGCCAAACCAATAATAAAACCTGCCGAAAAAGCGGTTAAGAAACGAGGCTTTTCGTGCCACTTTTGGGTCAGCCATAAAATGATACAATACAGTAAAAAGATTGGTGCATGACTTTGCGCGCTGTCTATGGATATGTATTGAATGGC
>JAKRSG010000013.1 GCA_022402405.1 Bacteroidia bacterium
ATTCAGGAAGGTGTTGTAAGTTTGGGTGGTTATGCAGATATATTTTATAGAAATACATTGGCTTCTGGGGTAATTCCTCAGATTTCTGCTATTATGGGACCTTGCGCTGGTGGTGCGGTTTATAGTCCTGCCATTACAGATTATATTCTGATGGTAGAAAATACGAGCTATATGTTTGTAACCGGACCCAACGTGGTAAAAACAGTTACTCATGAAGAAGTAAGCAGCGAAGATTTAGGTGGTGCAAGTGTGCATAGTACCAAAAGTGGTGTGGCACATTTTACGGCAGCTAATGAGATAGAAGCTATTCAGAAACTAAAAAAGTTATTGAGTTATATTCCTCAAAACTGCGAGGAAAAAGTGCCCGATTTAACTTATGAAATGGGAGATGAGAGTCGACCAAAATTAATGGACATTATTCCAGAAAGCGCTAATCAGCCATACGATATAAGAGAAGTAATAAGCGAGGTGGTAGATGAAGAAAGCTTCTTTGAGGTGCACAAAGATTTTGCAGAAAACATTGTTGTTGGTTTTGCTCGTTTAGCTGGAAAAAGCATAGGAATTGTGGCTAATCAACCTGCATTTTTAGCGGGTGTATTGGATATTCATTCGTCGCAAAAAGCCGCTAGGTTTGTAAGATTCTGCGATTGCTTTAATATCCCATTATTAGTGTTTGAAGACGTACCTGGATTTTTACCTGGCACCGACCAAGAGTGGAATGCGATTATCACCAATGGGGCTAAACTATTGTATGCATTTTGTGAGGCAACCGTTCCTAGAGTAACCGTAATTACCCGCAAAGCTTACGGTGGAGCTTATGATGTAATGAACAGTAAACACATTGGTGCAGATGTAAATTTTGCTTGGCCAAGTGCAGAGATAGCGGTAATGGGAGCTAAAGGTGCTGCCGAAATTATTTTTAAACGTCAGATTGATCAATCCGAAAATAAAGAAGAAGCGCTTAAAGCAAAAGAGCAAGAATATGCAAATTTGTTTGCCAATCCATACAGAGCTGCAGAACGCGGATTTATTGATGCGGTAATATTGCCAGAAGAGACCAGAGAAAAGTTGATTAAAGCTTTTGCAATGCTCGAAAATAAAGTGGTAAATTTACCAAAGAAAAAACACGGCAATATTCCATTGTAAAAAAAGAATGCCTTGGGCATAGTATTTGCATCGGGAAAGAATCACATAAAAAACTGTAAAAAACTTCGGCTATGAAAAAGGTAATATTCATTTTGTTTGCGCTATCTTTCGGTTTGAACCTAAAATCACAGACCCAAAAATTAGTATCTTCTAAGATTGTGTTTGTAGATGTTTTTAGAAATCAGGCCCAGGTTAAAAGAAGTGCTAGTGTAACATTAGAGGCTGGTAATTATGCATTGATATTTGATAAAATTTCCAACAAAATGCTTACTAACACAGCAGAGATTATTGCACCCGAAGGAGTAGAAGTATTGTCTATATCCAGCAAAAGGCAATATAAAAGCGACGAAGAATTACCAAAGGAAATTGCAGACTTGCAAGATTCCTTGCAGCAGGTAAAAGATTTGTTACAAGGATTGAGATTAGAGCGAGAAGGAATACAGGTTCAGAAAGATTTATTGATGGCCAACAAAAATATTGGAGGCACAAATCAAGGAGTAAAAGCCGATGAGTTGGAGGATATTTTAGGAGTTTTTCAAAGGAAGTTTGCCGAGTTTAAGACCGAGTTTTTTAGAATAGAAAAACAAGAGAAATACCTCAAACAAATTAGTCAGAATTTGCAGAAACAAATCAACGAATATACCAGCGGAAAGCAAGGTTTAAGCAATCAGATTTGGGTTCAAGTAAAGGTAAACAGAGATTTAGTAAACGCAAATTTTACTCTTCAATACTTGGTAAATTCTGTAAGCTGGCAGCCCATGTATGATATCAGAGTTAAAGATGTGCAGTCGCCAATCCAATTTGTTTTAAAGGCTGGAATTACTCAGAACACCGGCGAAATTTGGGATCAAGTAAAAATGCGTTTATCGTCTAACGATCCACAAACTGGCAACATAAAACCTGAGCTAAATACACAGTTTATTAATTTTAGAGAGCCTGTTTTATATAAGCAAAATAGAAAGGCTAAAAGTGCTTATCGGTCGGCCGATATGGAAGCGATGCCAATGGTGGCCGCAGAAGCTGATATGGACGGTGTGGGCGCCATTCAAGAGCAGCAGATGTTGAATCTAAGTTTCGAAATTCAGGGATTGGTTTATGTAGCAACAGATAATAAGTTGCAACAAGTAGAGTTGAACCAATTTAAACTCCCGGCTGTATATGGTTTTGCTGCAGTTCCTAAATTAAGTGATGACGTATTTGTTACGGCTAAGGTCCAAAACAACGATTTAATTAGTCAGTTAAGTGGAAATGCCAGCATCTATTTAAACGGAGTATTTACTGGAAAGATATATTTATATGCGCAGAGTACCGATTCCCTATTACTTACTTTGGGTAAAGATAGACGTTTACAAGCCAAGCGCGAATTGGTGAAAAATTTAAACAGTAAAACATTTTTTGGATCAAACAAAAAGGAATTACAAACCTATGAGTTAGTGATAACAAATACCTCCAAAGAAACGATTCAATTGATGGTGGAAGATCAGATACCTGTAAGCACTCAGAGTGAATTAGAAGTAAAATTAATATCGAGCGATAAGGCAGAACATAATCCAGAAACGGGCAAATTAACTTGGAATATTTCGCTTGAACCTAAGCAAATTAAAAAATTAAGGTTTAGCTTTGAATTGATTTATCCGAAAGAGAAATTTATTAATATTAACTAAATACTATTATGAAAACACTAAGTATCCTTTTTACTATAGGCGTTATGACATGGGCTAATCAAACGCATGCTCAAATTAACACCTCTCAGTTAAAGAAATTGAATAAGCAGGCTCAAACCGTAACCAACACGGCAAAAAACACCACTACCAATAGTTTATTATCTACTTTAGACTCACAGTTAAAACAGAAGTTTAAATTAGATGATGTGAAATCAGAGTTGAGTGGAGAAACACTAAGAGTTAAAGCCGCCAGTGCAGCTTATTCTAAATTACCAGCTTCGGCTCAGAACGCACAAGGTAAACGTATTTTAGAAGGTGCCAGTAAAATGATTGGAAGCGGTGAGGGATTAAAATCTTTGAATATAAAGACGCTTGCAGTAGACATGGTAAAAGATATGACAGTAAGTAAGGCTGTTCAATCCTTTTCTAAACAACTTTCGAAGTAATATTTTTAGAAAGGTTACATGGGAATTAAGTCGTGGATAGCAAGACCATTTGCTGCTTGGGTTACAAAAAAGGTAAATTCTGATGCACAAAAGGCATTGGAGTGGCAGCAATATTGGATGCAAAAATTATTGAAGCAAGCTGCTAATACCAGTTTTGGGAAAGACCATGGTTTTTCTGCTATTAAAACGTACGAACAATACAAAGCCGCTGTTCCCATTAGAGATTACGAGGCATTGCGCACCTATATGGATAGGATGGTTTCTGGTGAAGAGAATGTGTGTTGGCCTGGTAAACCTTTATATTTTGCTAAAACTTCTGGCACTACTAGTGGTGTTAAATATATTCCAATAAGTAAAGATTCTATCTCTTATCACATTAACTCTGCACGTAATGCCTTGTTGGCCTATATCCACGAAACAGGTGACGCCAGCTTTGTGGATGGTAAGCTTATTTTCTTGTCTGGTAGTCCGGTAATGGATAAAAAAAATGGGGTATTTA
>JAKRSG010000121.1 GCA_022402405.1 Bacteroidia bacterium
GAAGAAAACATTTTCAGGAGCTTTACCAACAGAAGGCACAGCTATATTATCTATAGCGTGAATTGGATAAGCAGCACGCGTATTTTCAGTAACACTGATATTAGTATAATCTACAGTAGAAGTGCCCGGAATAAAACGAGTATTTTCTAAAAGAGCACCAAATTTAATAGCATTAAAAATTTGTGGTTCTTTTTCTTGAGTTAAGTCAACACATTTTGCATAGCATCCACCTTCAAAGTTGAATACGCTATCATCTGCCCAGCCATGCTCATCATCACCAATTAATTTACGGTCTGGATCGGCACTTAAAGTAGTTTTACCTGTACCAGATAAACCAAAGAAAATGGCAGTATCGCCATTTTTGCCAATATTGGCAGAGCAATGCATAGAAAGAGTATTTCTTTCTTCAGGTAAAATATAGTTTAATACAGTGAAGATACCTTTTTTCATTTCACCGGTATAACCACTACCACCCACTAAGATAATTTTCTTAGTAAAGTTGATAATAGAGAAGTTGTGCTGACGAGTACCATCTTCTGCAGCAACAGCTTTAAAGCTTGGAGCGTTTAAGATTAACCACTCTGGTTCGTAATTAGCAGTTTCTTCTTGAGTAGGACGAAGAAATAAATTGTAGCAGAATAAATTATGGTAAGCAGTTTCGTTGATTACACGTAATTTAAGTTTGTAGCGGTCGTCTGCACATGCAAAAGCATCACGAGCGTAAACTTGCTTATTAGCATAGTGATTGATTACTTTATCTAATAATGCATCAAACTTTGCAGGGTCGAATTTAAAGTTAACATCTCCCCACCAAACGGTATTTTCCGTTTTAGCATCACATACTGTGAATTTGTCTTTGGGTGATCTGCCCGTAAACTCGCCGGTGTCGGCCATTAAAGCACCTGTATCGTTTAATGTACCCTCTCCATTAAGGATGGCGTGGCGAACTAATTCGGCAGGTGTTAAATTGAGATGCGCCTTAGAGGCACTTTTCATTACTTTTTCTGAGATGTCTTTGTTTGTCATATTCAGGCAATTGTCTGTTTTTTTACTGTGCAAAATTAAACTTTACTTTGGCTATTCAAAGCCAATTTATTCATAAACGAAATTGTAGGGTAAAAATAAATAAAAAAATGATGAAAATCATCAGGATAATATTTTTTTTGTAAAAAAAATCAAAACTTTATTCATGTTAAATCGTTTTAGTGGCAATGCTTAGAAAACAAATAATAGAGCTAGTAGAGAAATTTGCGACGTTATCTGAGGTCTCTTTAGACCACTTTGATCTTCATGAACAAAAATTTAGGTACAAAGATGTTTATGGAAATTCTTTCCGGTCTTTTCATGAGCAATTGCTTGATATAGGAGAGTTTGTCTTCTTCGAGTTCACCGTTCGAAGCGCCTCCAAATCCGAGTTTAAGAAGTTATTAACCGATTTATCCTTCCCGGTAATTGCCTTTTACAAGGATAAAAATGTGTTAACACCGATCATAATCAAACATCGTTCGGGTAGAAAAATTGAACTAATAAAGGATACTCCTGATGGATGTGTGGATATGTTTTTTGATGACGAAGATGCCTGTCTCGAACATATCAAAACCTGCAGAGAACTTATTGTAGAAAATGAATTTGCCACCGAAAATTTATCTGAAAAAATGGAACATATCGGAGATGATGATATTGTTTACTTAACAGGTTTTAAGGTGGAAAATAATTTCTCTTCTTCTTTCGGGCAAAAGGCAATTAAGCCTATTCAACGTTTGTGGCATTTATTGCATTCCGAAAAAAAGGATATCTATCATTTGTACTTTTTTGCCATACTTATTGCTTTAGTAAATTTAACCTTACCTCTCGGAATACAAGCTATTGTTGGCTTAATGAGTGGTGGACTCATGATAGAAAGTGTTTTTGTACTCATGGTTTTGGTGATTTTTGCGACCTTGATATCCGGATGGTTGCAAATACAACAACTTTCATTGGTAGAGATTTTGCAACAAAGGCTCTTTGCAAAAACCGCTTTCGATTTTGCGTTTAGAATTCCACGATTAAAACTTGAGTCGCTCCGTAAATATTATACCCCCGAACTAGTAAATAGGTTTTTTGATGTACTCAATGTTCAAAAATCCCTTCCAAAAATCTTAATAGATTTTACCTCAGCTGTTATTCAAATAATTTTCGGTTTGATCCTACTCTCTTTCTACCATATTTATTTTATAGTATTTGGCTTGATAGTGTTGAGTGTGATATTTGCAGTGTTTTATTTTACTAGTAAAAAAGGTTTAGAAACAAGTATCAATGAGTCTAAATATAAATATAAAGTAGTTTTTTGGTTAGAGGAATTAGGTCGTTCTGTGCAATCTTTTAAACTCGCAGGAAATGCTGGTTTACCTATTAGTAAAACCGATCGTTTATTAGAAAAATATGTTAGCTATAGAAAGAAGCACTTCTCTATTTTGGTTAAACAGTTTTCTGCTATCGTGGTATTTAAAACAGCTATTACTGCTGGCTTACTTATATTAGGAGGTA
>JAKRSG010000122.1 GCA_022402405.1 Bacteroidia bacterium
TTTACAACCTAAAGGTCCAAAGCAATAAATTACCAAGCCACTAGGCTGGCATTTTTCCAATCATACACATTCTCTCCCGCTTGCAATCCTGGTCCGGATGGTTCGCAAACAATATACTTTTGATTATTGTGAATGAAATTGTATTGTGAGCCATTTACAGCCACTGCTACATTAAGGTGGTTTTGATGCACATATACCAAAGCCAATGAAGGCAATTGTAAAACCTCTTTTACCAAGTATGCAAACAAAACTGATTTATCTTCGCAATCTCCTGCTTGTTTGCCTAGAACCTCTTCTGCAAAGGCAAATTTTTCTCTGCCATGTAAAGATTTATCTGTTTGGTAGGGAATTACAACCTGAGTAAAGTGCAATAGAAAATTCAGTTGCATTTGTCCCGACATATTACTTACTGCTTTTTTTAAATCGCCTATAAGTTGTTTATATGCCAAATCTGATAAATGATAATTAAGGTATATTTCGCCAAAGGCAATGCTTGGCAAATCATGATAATAATTGATTAAACTTTGATTTAAAACACCTTTAAATTCATATCTTTTTTCATGATACTCGGTTGAAAATTGATACTTGGTTTGTTGAGCATTAAATAAAGGAGCTTGGTGCTGATTGATTTCAATATTTTTTACTCCATTACTATATTCAATTAACTCCTCTTCGCACAATGCTAAATTTTGCTGAAAGGATAAATCATAAAATAATTGTCCTTGATAAGTTACCTCAGCCACATTTGCAAGACTGTATGTAAAATAGCCATATACAGTAAGTTGCTCAGAATTATAACCTAAAAGCAGTTTATATCCGCGCTCTTTTAATATTTGGTATTGCAAGAGTTTGGCAAGATTTGGATCAGCACAAAAATGCTTAGATACTTTTTGGGAAAACAATACATAAGCCATATCATCCATTTGAAACGCCGCTGAAAAAGCATCCATTTCTTGCTTAAGTTGAGTAATTGGAATATTATTAATGCTTCTCTTTACCTGAGTTTCTTCAATTGGATAAGATAATTTTACCAAATCAAGCTTGGCTTTAGACCTAAAAACATGACCATAAACATCGATTTCATGCACCTCTGAGGTGGCTTCTGCCTTGGTAAAAGAGCATAATCCTATGAGCACCCATAGCATTAAACCAATAATTTTATTTCTCTCTTTACTAAGCACCTAACAAACTTAGCAATTTTTTATCAATTATTTAACATTAAGTTAATAATAGCAGAAATTATGAATTATGAAGTATGAAGCACTGCTGTCCGGGAAAATCCTACTACAAGAATGAAGATCCTTCGCTTCACTACGTTACGCTCAGGATGACAATACTTTATAACTAAAAGGCAGGAGACTTGGAGGCAGCTTCGCTGCCTCCAAGTCTCCTGCCAGAAAACATGCGAGTAGCGCGTCAGAGCGTCAGCGAGGAATCTCAGGCATTATCCCGGACAGCAGTGATTATGAAGTATGAATTATGAAAAGAACGTGATATAAAATTCTTTCATATTTCATACTTCATACTTCATAATTTAATAAGCTTCCTTTGCAATAGCCCTTTACTGCTTTTGATTTGAAGATTATACATTCCGGAGATTAGAAACCCTGTTGAAATAGATTGATTTGGGGATAGTTGTCCGCTTTGGAGTGTTTGACCCAATGAATTTGTGAGCACATATTCTGCGGAGCTCCAGTTGGTAGGTAAACTTACATGCAATTCGCTGCTAAAAGGGTTTGGAAAAACCGACCACTCATTTTGATTAAATTTTTCATCCAAACTTACGCTGTGTATAATTTCATTGGATGGATCCGATTTGCAACCATAGTAGTTTAAAATACAGGTGTAAAAACCATTATCTCTAACGGTTAAATAATCTTTCACCTCCCCCATAAGCAACAATCCATTTTTGAACCAATAATTACCAATAGGCACATTTGAATGTATGTTTAATCCCGTAAAATTTATGATTGGTGGATCAGGTTTATTGGTTGCCATAACGCTATGAGAAGAACTTGTTATTTGATTGCACCCATTATTTCCCGTTACCTGAATAGTGCCAATTCTGTATGTATTTGGTTCAAAATTTACGATAATTGAATTACTGGTACTTTGGCCTTTTATCCAATCTGGCAGCAACCAAGTATAACTGTTTCCGGCAAGTGACTCAGGCAAAGAAAATCGCACTGAGTTATCGCCGGCACACACTTGTGTTGGACCAGCAATTTTGGGCGATTGACTGGTTTTTAAATAGAAGGTTTTACTTAAAGTATTAGGCTGCAAACAACCATTGTCTGTTGCTGTAACCGTTAAAATAATGGGCGCTTCTCCCCTATTAAAATCACAATTCCCTTTCCAATAAAAACTCGAATTTACCCTGCGCCAATTACCTTTTTTGGGCACATAATTGGGTTTAAAAGAAAATGTATCTATGGATTCATTCGGAAAACTAAAATAAATAAAAGTAGAATCCAACGTAGCCTGCGAATATGCCCCCAAAAACAAACTATCTTGGTTGCT
>JAKRSG010000123.1 GCA_022402405.1 Bacteroidia bacterium
CCCACTAATTGATAGAACAACTCAAATTTTCGCTCGCATGAGTAGTTAATTCCTGATTTTCTTTGCTTCGTTTTAGGTTCGGCCTGATCCAAAACAAGTATTTTAGACTTTTTTCGCTGTCCCCTAAACTGCCTAACCTTACTCATAATATCATTTAATATTTCACCTCTGATGCCACAAACCTTTACCTCCCTCGAAATACATGTTACCAACAAAAACAAATTATCCAACTCATCCTTTCTAAGCGCACCTATACGATTAAACTCAATTTTGGCCGTTACCCACCCTTTAATCGCGCTTTGTGCATTTTGTTTCAGCTTCTCCAGACTTACCAAGCTAATATTTTCATTAGCGGGCATATATGCTGAACCAAGCTGTTGCGCCAGCTGAATTAACATACCAAAGTTTTCTACTTGTTGGGCATATCCCCCATCTTTTATTTCTCTCATAGATAAAATTTTGGAGCATTATTCAATTAAAATACCAAACAAAAAAATCTAAAGTAGGCAAAAATTTTCTGCCACATGGGAAATCATCATCTCCGCCATTTTGATACTATTTTGTTGCTTTTATGAAGTTTTTTTAGGGTGCGGGGTTTGAGGGGAAAGCGAGCTTTAGGATTTTTTTGGGTGGGAGTTGTATATTGCGTGAGAGGAGAATAAAGTAAATACTTTTTTAAAATCTTAAAACAGAAAATCAATTTAGCCTATGATACAAGGAATTTATGAAGCATTAGTAACGAAGTTAGTTTCACAAAAACTAAATGAAATTGATAGAGACGAATATTACATTGAAAAAACTAAAATAGATAAAGCTGAGGCAGCCAAGATACTGGGTATGCATTTGGCTGAATCTATTACTAATGTGCTTAAATTAATAGAGGGCGAAAGGCAGGTTGAACAACAAATTGAAATAGCCAACAAGACTATTCAATTTTTAAAGGATGAATTAAATCAAGAAGATATTTCTGATAACCTCATTGAAATCGAAGGTGTAATTTTAAAAGCTGTGTTCACAAAGATTGATGCACATTTCTCTGATTTCAATTTACACTTAAAAGAAATTATGCCTGCCAGCAGGCTTACTCACAGCGAATTATTTACTGGTGGAAACAAAAGCATTTCACTCGAAAGTGAGCTAAAAAAGGAAATATTATCATCTGATAGAATTGATTTATTGGTTTCATTTATAAAGTTCAAAGGTGTTATTATTCTAGAACAAGAATTCAAAGAATTTACTGAAAGAGGCGGTAAATTGAGAGTTATAACCACCACTTATATGGGCGCAACGGATTATAAAGCCGTGCAACTACTTTCTAAGTTAAAAAACACAGAGGTTAAAATATCATACAATACAGGTAATGAGAGGTTGCATGCCAAGGCATATCTATTTTATCGTAATACGGGTTTTCATACAGCGTATGTAGGATCATCAAACTTTTCAAGATCGGCATTAACAGATGGATTAGAATGGAATATAAAAATCACAACCAAAGAAGTTAGTCATATTATAGATAAATTTCAAAAGGCATTTGATTCTTATTGGGCAAGCGACGATTATGATTTTTTTGATGATTCAATTCACAAAGAAAAATTAATTACCTCTTTAAATAAGGGAAAAACGTCAACGCTAACTAGTTTTCAAACCTCATTTTTCGATATCAAACCATATCCATTTCAACTAGAAATTTTAGAGAAATTAGAGGTAGAAAGAACCATACACAATAGAAATAAAAACTTGGTAGTAGCAGCTACTGGAACAGGAAAAACTGTAATTTCAGCATTTGATTATAAAACCTTTAAATCAAATAACAATTCCGCAAAACTATTATTCTTAGCACACAGGAAAGAAATCTTGGAACAATCAATGTCGACCTACCAAGGTATTCTGAGAGACAATAATTTTGGCGAATTGTGGGTAGATGGTGAAATTCCGTCCAGATATGAATTTGTTTTCGCCTCGGTTCAAACCTTAAAAAACAAAATTGACCAAATAAATTTAACTCCTGAATATTTCGATTATATTGTTATAGATGAATGTCATCATTTAACTGCAAATTCGTATCGTGGAATCATTAATTACTTTAGGCCAAAAGTCCTTTTAGGATTAACCGCAACACCCGAGAGAATGGATGGTGGCGATATACAAGAAGATTTTCACAACACCATCGCGGCTGAAATTCGATTACCTGAAGCTTTAAACAGGAAACTACTTTGTCCGTTTCAGTATTTTGGCATCACAGATAGTGTCGATTTATCTCAAGTAGCATGGGAAAAAGGAAGGTATGTACCTAGTGAACTAACAAATATTTACACCTCCAACAACAGAAGAGTTGGAGACATTATAAGTGCTCTTGAGAAATATACAAAAGTCATTTCAGAAGTCAGGGCTATCGGATTCTGCGTATCAATAGAACATGCTAAATTTATGGCCCAAGAATTTGTCTTAGCAGGTTTAAAAGCTGATTATTTAACTAGTGATAACACCCAAAATAGAGATTCAATCAGACATCAATTACTCCAGAAAGAAATCAACTATTTGTTTGTGGTTGATATTTTTAATGAAGGAGTAGATATTCCAGAAATTGACACTGTTTTATTTTTGAGACCAACCGAAAGCTTAACTATATTCTTACAGCAACTTGGTAGAGGCTTACGATTGGCAGATGATAAAGATTGCTTAACGGTTCTAGACTTTGTAGGCAATTCGAGACCTGAATATAATTACGAAAATAAGTTTAGAGCGCTTATTGGAAAAACATCAACCACCGTATTTAAGGAAATAGAAGATAATTTCCCGCACCTACCCTTAGGATGTTCAATTGTATTAGAAAAGAAGGCAAAGGAAACTATCTTATCAAATATTAAAGTTGCCACACAACTCAATAGAAACCAATTGATTTTGAAAATCAGAAACTTCAGACATCAAACTGACTTACCCTTAACATTGAAAAACTTCTTAGAGATAAATTCTATTCCCATACATGCCATTTACAAAAGAGGAAGCTGGAAAAGATTGTGCGTAGAAGCTAACATTATTGAAATGTTTGAACCAACCAATGAAAAAGAAATTACAAAAGCTATAAAAAACAAATGGCTTTCAACCAATTCAACCAGCTACTTCAATTTCATTTTAAAATTAGCTAAAAATAATTTCAAAGTTGATTCGAACAAACTCAATGAAGAAGAACAAAGTATGTTAATCATGCTCCATTACGATGTTTGGGGAAATGCCGGCGGTTTCGAATCTATTGAAAAAAGCATGGAAGAAATTGGTAGAAATCCAATAATGGCAGAAGAGATAATTGAGGTGCTTGACATTTTAATCGATAAAATTTCATTCAAGGAAATCGACATTGAATTGCCCTACAAACAGCCATTAAAAGTGCATAGCAGGTATACAAGAGATCAGATATTAGCTGCATTTAGAATGAATACTTTTGAAAAAGCATCTTCAAATCGAATAGGTGTTGGTGTAGCTGAGAACAAAGAAATTAACACAGAACTATTATTTATAAACCTAATTAAATCTGAAGAGAACTTTTCTCCAACTACCATGTACGATGACTATGCAATCAATGAAACACTTTTTCATTGGCAAAGTCAAAATAAAGCAGCGCCGTATACTTCCAAAGGCATATCTTATATAAATCATCAGAAGTTACAGAAAAAAATCTTACTGTTTGTTAGAGAAAAAAATGAAGACGAGCATGGCAATACCATGGGATATGTTTTTATAGGAGAAGGTTTCATAAAAGAACACAATGGCCAAAAACCTATGAATATAAAATGGGAACTGTCCGAGCCTATTCCACATTATTTGTGGAGAGATGCGGCTAAATTGAGTGTGGGGTGAGATAAACTGATTCGTTAATATAAACTGACTTTTTGTATTTAAGGAATATATGGCTTTAATTTGTTTAAACAGACTAATCAGAAGTGAATCAAGAAATTCTAAACAGGTATCTTATTGCATTTAGTCGCCTCAAAAGAGGCGTTACTAAATATGGACCTGCACCACACAAACCGATTTTGTTGTTATCAGTGCTACAGGCTGTAAAAAGCAATTTGATAAATGATAATAAAATTTATGTAACACCAGAGCTTATTTTTTTATTTAAAGATAACTGGAATAGGTTAGTTAATACTCAGCACGTAAGCACATTTGCACTCCCCTTTTTCCATTTACATAAAGAAAAAAGTGGAATCTGGAATTTAGTGACAAAACCAGGCTTTGAGCCAATAATTAAATTAAAGGAGTCCATATCAAGTTTAACAGAACTTAATAACATGATTGAATATGCAATGCTAAATAACGAACTATTTCAATTATTAAAAGATGATGTTTCTAACCAAGTTTTACAAAAACATATTATAGAAACTTACTTTCCTAGTTCAAATTATGTTACTGACTTTCAATTAAATTTTGAAATCGAAAATTTAAATGGATTAATTTTGAATGAATCTCCGGAAACATATAAAATTGAAATAAAGTCAATTTTGGCCGATAACGATGAAGATGAAATTTTTCTTAGAGGTAGTTTATTTAAAAGAGAAATTCCTAGAATATACAATAACACCTGTTGTGTTTCAGGAATGAGAATCGAAGCAATAACAAATATTTCAATGATCGATGCTTGCCACATTGTACCATTCAGTGTAAGTTATGATGACACAATAACAAATGGAATTGCCTTATGTCCTAATTTACACAGAGCATTCGATAGAGGATTAATTAGCATTGACAAAAACTATAAAGTCATTGTCTCTAAACATTTTAGAGAAAATGAAACTGATTATAGCATTAAATCTTTTGAAGGAACAAAAATAAACTTACCAGAAATAAGCAGATTTAATCCTCTTCAAGATAATTTTGATTGGCATAGAAATAATGTATTTAAATCGTGATAGACATTTCTCAAATATTAAATACACTAAATACCTCACCCAGCTTAGGCTTGTTGTGTGCGCGAAATAAAGAATTGATTATTGAATTTTTCATAAAAACATTTGAAAACAAAATAAGCTCGATTTCATCCGAAAACATTCATTCTCAATTGGCTGATTTTTTAGAATGGAAGTTACTTGAATTCGATGAAGAATATGAAGTAAATTCATTTGATACCTTCGAAGAAAAAGCTAAAAAATATATTCAAAACTGGACTAACAGTGGCTTTTTGACAAATTATCCTAATGAACAAGGAGATGTATTATATGAACTTTCATCACATTCAATCAAAACATTAGATTGGTTGGTTAGTTTGAAAAAGGAGGAGTTTATTGGTACTGAATCGAAATTCAACAACATACTTTATCAATTGAAAGAATTGGTTGAGTTTACTAATGAAGATACCGAAAAGCGAATTCAGTTATTGGTAGAGAAAAGATTGGAAATAGACCAACAAATTCAACGAATAAAAATTGGAGAAGACGTTAAGGTATTTGAGGAATTTGAAATTGTACCCCGCTTCAATCAACTCAATCAATCTGCTAAAGAATTACTATCTGACTTTAAAGAAGTTGAAGACAACTTTAAAGAAATTACTAAAGAAATTTATCAAAAACACACTGACGGAAGTCTATCCAAAAGTGAAATACTAGAATTTACTTTTGATGCACTTGAATCATTAAAAGAAAGCCAACAAGGAAAAAGTTTTTACGCTTTTTGGTCGTTTATATTAAATCCAGATTTACAACACAAATTGGAAAGCTTAACCAAAGATTTATACACGACTTTAGAAGAAAAATCAATCCCTATGAGAGACACATTCTTAATTGGAATGAAAAGGCATCTTCATAGTTCAGGGCAAAGGGTTTACAAAGCCAATGATAAAATGGCTGAAAAACTAAGCCGTATAATTCGCGAGAATGAAAGTTCTAAATCAGAAGCCACAAAAAAAACAATTCAAGACATCAAGAAACAACTTGTAGAAATCAGTAAATCACTGAACAAACCTGATATTTCATTTGAATTAGAAACAGCAACGGAAATAAATATTCCATTTGAACGCAAACTCACGAAAGAGCAAGCCGAAGAAGTTACATACACTAAAAGGCCTAAAATTGCCAACGAAGACATTACATTATCTAATCAATTAGGTAGGTTGTTTTCACAATCTAATATTGATAAAGAATTGTTGAGAAAAAGGATAAAAGATATACTTAGAGAAAAATCGCAGACCACACTTTTAGATGTTGTAGAAAATTATGGTGGTCTTGAAAAAGGATTGCCTGAGTTGTTCGGTTATATAGGCATTGTGAAAGAATTCAAACACGTTATCAATCCTGATAAAACTCAAAGTATCATTTTTGATTCGGACAACCGCAAACAAATTAAAATCCCTGAAATTATTTTGACCAAATGAGCAGTTTAGAAAAACATATTACCCATTATAGCAAAGCCATTGTAAAGTTATTGAAATCAATTGTTGAGCGAAACTCAAATGTCTGGGATGATGTAATAAATTATCAAAACGAAATTCAGGATTACCTTGGCAAAATTGGTTTAGAGCTAATCATTAAAAAAGATGAAGGATTTGCTTTTGTAAAGCAACTTGAAGATAATGAAGGTAACACTCTCGGATTAGTTCAAAGGCGACAAATCGGTTTTGAAACTTCTATTGTACTTGTTGTTCTTAGGCAAAGCCTCGAAGATTTTGACAGCAATCCAACACAACTAGCCACTGAAAAATTTATTACAAGTTCAGAAATAAAGGATGAGTTAGAATTATTTCTTCCAGAAAAACACAACAAAGTTAAATTTTTTAAAGAACTTGAAAGGTATATCAATTCGGCTGTTGAGTTAGGTTACTTAAAAGAAATCAGCAAAAAAGACAATGAAACAAAATATCAAATACACAGAATAATCAAGGAAAAAATCACTCTTGATATTTTACAAGATTTTCAAAATAAATTAAAAAATTATGTTGAGTCTGTTTAGTACAAGTTCTGACAAATCAGGGTTCAGGCTTCAATATATGGAAGTTTATAACTGGGGAACATTTAACGAAAAGATTTTTAGAATAAATCCGAAAGGGAATAATTCACTTTTGACTGGTGCAAACGCATCCGGAAAGAGTACCTACATTGATGCATTACTCACTCTAATTGTTCCTGCAAAGAAAGACCGTTTTTACAATCAATCTTCTGGAGTTGAGAAAAAAGGTGACCGCACCGAAGAGACCTATGTTTTAGGGCATTACGGAAACATTCAAGAAGAAGGAAAAACTTCTACATCAACACAAAAATTACGTGATACAAATACATATTCAGTAATTCTTGCTTCATTCTCCAATTCCGACCAAAAACAAATTACACTTTTTCAAATACGTTGGTTTTCGAATAATGAATTAAGACGGCAATTCGGAATTGCTCACGTTCCTCTGGAAGTGGAATCTGATTTTGGTCAATTCGATTCAAAAGGGAATTGGAAAAAGGTTTTAGATAAAAAGTATAACTCGAATGTTACAAAAAAGAAAATTGAGTTCTTAGATGGTCCTACTGCTTATGCAGAAAGAATGGCGGACTTATTTGGAATGCGTTCAACAAAGGCGTTGACTTTGTTCAATCAAGTTGTTGGCGTAAAAGTATTGGAAGATTTAGATGATTTCATAAGAACAAATATGTTGGAAGAACATGATGCGGAAGCCGAGTTCATTCAACTAAAAGAAAGTTTCTTGACTTTAATGGATGCTAAAACCAACATAGAAAAAGCCAAAGAGCAAATCAAACAATTGACTCCTATCAACGAAATTGCAATATCAATAACCAACATTAAAGAGGATTTGTTTCAATTGGAAAAATCGAGAGAAACGGCAGTTTATTGGTTTGCCAAAACAGGTGTTGAGTTGGGTGAAAATGAATTGGAAAAATGTAAAGAAGAATTACTAAGCCTGAATAATGAACTAGCGGAATTAAAAGAAAAGGAAAGCGATTTGAAAAATCAGGAAACTGATTTGACAGTTCAAATAAAATCTGATGAAGTTGGTAATCAAATTGAAAAATTGAAAACTGAAATCACAAGATTAGAAAAGAGTAAAAAATTAAGGAGCGAAAAACTCGACGATTACAATAAAATTGCCCAAAGTATTGATTTAGAAACCAATCCAAGCGAAGAATCATTTATTACTAACCGAGAAAAAGCAAAAGAATTAAAATATAAAACACAACAGGACATTGATTCTGAAAATGAAAATCTCCGTTCCCTGAAAAACAAAGAAGATGATTTAACTAAATCAACAGAAGAATTAGTAGGAACAATTCAAACACTCCAAAAAAACAAGAACAATATCCCTATTAAAGAAGCTCGTATACGTGAAGTACTAATTGAACACATTGGAGCAAGCCGAGAAGAAATTCCATTCATTGGGGAACTTATCAAGGTGAAAGATGATGAAATGAAATGGGAATCTTCTATTGAAAAAGTACTTCACAATTTTGCTTTAAGATTGATTGTTCCACATAAATACTATTCATCAGTTAACCAATACGTGAACAGCAATAATTTGAAGGGCAGAATTCGTTACGACAAGTTTGAAAACCAAGATTACCTCAAAAACTTTAAGAACAAAGCTTTTAATGAAAAGTCATTAATCAATAAAATTGAAATTAAGCCAAGAACACTATACTACAATTGGATTGAAAACTATTTGGAATCTCAATTTGACTTCGTGTGCGTAGATAATCTTTCGGAATTTGAGCAATTTCACGAAATGGCAATTACTCAAAATGGATTGATAAAATCCAAACGGGGTAAACACGAAAAAGACGACCGACCACATATAACTCAAAAGGAAAATTATTTATTAGGATGGGACAACAAAGAAAAACTCACCTCTTTAAAGAAAGAGTTTATAAATCTTCAAACCCAACAAACTGAAAATAAGAAAGCGATTGCAAACAAAAACACCGAGATAAAAAACTTAGGGATATTCAAGGATGAATGCCAAAATCTGTTTTCAAAGTTTGAAAAGTATGATGATATAAACTGGCAATCATATGCCAATGAAATTCAAGAAAAAACAGAGCAGAAAGATAAATTAGAAAAGACCAACAATCGTGTAAAGCAACTTCAAGAAGAATTAATAAAGGTTCAAGACGCTTTAAAACAACTTTCAGATGTTCAAATTTTTAATAAAGGACAAGAAATATTTACCAAGAAAAATGAAGTTACCAAGATTGAACAATCAATTAGGAGTAACAAATCTATTTATGGGCCATTAGGAATTATTGATATTTCAATGTTTGAAAAACAACATCCTGATTTGCTGAATATTGAATACGCAACCTTTGAAACAGGTCGTGAAAGATTCCAAAAGGAAAATTCCAGACAAACAAGAGAACTTGAAGTACAAAAGCAAACGAAAGAAAGAGAAGTAATTATCAAAATAAACGATTTTAAACAGCCCTCAGTAGCGATATCAAGCAAATTCAAGGATTGGCGTTCTGATGTTAATTCCCTACCTGATTCAACACATTTAGAGTTAATCAGTGAATATCAAAATTTCTTAGCCAGGTTGGAGAATGATAATCTTCCAAAATTTGAAAAGAAATTTAATGACTATTTGCAAGAAACGATCACAAACAAAGTTGGAGATTTTAGAATGTTCTTTGAAAATTGGTCAGATTCAATCAAAGAAAACATCAAACATTTGAACGAATCTTTAAAAGAGATTGATTTCAAAAATAAACCCCAAACTTACATTCAACTTGTTGCACCAAACAAGATTAATGATGAAGTAAAGGAGTTTAGAAAACTTTTAGAAGAAGCCGTTCCCAATGTTTACCAAATGGAAAAAAATATTGAAGGAAGGAAGCATCATTTCAATAATCACATTCAACCATTTATAGAACGATTAGATAAAGAAGAATGGCGGAAAAAGGTAATGGACGTTCGTTCTTGGTTTAGTTACAAAGCCGAAGAGTTTTACAAAGAAACAAATCAAAAATTCAAGACTTATGAAGCGATGGGTCAGCTTTCAGGTGGAGAGAAAGCCCAACTAACTTATACGATTTTGGGTTCCGCTATTGCTTATCAGTTTGGCTTAACAAGATATAATCAAGGATTAGAATCTAAATCTTTTCGTTTCATTGCCATTGATGAAGCATTCAAAGCACAAGATGAAGACAAAGCACGTTACTTAATTACACTCTGCAAACAACTTCATTTGCAATTGTTAGTCGTTACACCAAGCGACAATATTCACATTGTTGAAAATGACATTTCATTTGTTCACTTTGTTGAGCGTAAGGAAGAAAGACATTCGTGGCTATATGATATGCCAATTGAACAATTCAAAGAAGAAAAAGTGAATTATTTGAATAAATGATTACTCCCAAGGAAATAAAGGACAAAACAGAAAGAAAGTATATTTCCTTTCTTCAATCATTGGTTGAACAGCAAACTTTTGAGAGATTAGTTATTCGTGGAGATAAATCATACACCAAATCTTCACTAGCTGAATTTGAAAGGGAAATTCAACTAATCCATAGCCAATCAAAAGAGAAAAAAGGTTTTGGCTATTCATTAGACTTTCAAAAAGTAAAGACAAAGTATTTGGGTACTCAGGATTTGCCTACTTCAATTTACTTTGAAAATGAAAATGATTTTTTGAAATTCTTGGGCAAAGAGAATGAAGTCAATTCTTTCAAATCAAATGTTGAGATAATTCTCAGGGAATTCCCTGCACTCAAAGATTGGATAATTAAAAATCCTAAAAAGGTCACTGACAATTCAAATGAATGGCAAAGTATTTTGCAAGTGTGCCAATACTTCAAACAAAATCCCAAGCCCAATTTGTATGTCAGGGAATTGCCAATCAAAGTTCATACGAAATTTATTGAGAGAAATAAAAGCATTATCAGAGAGCTCCTGGATATTCTTATCTGCGAACACGTCAACATTGAAGAAAAAGAATTTGAAAAAAGGTTCTATTTGAAATATGCCGAACCGCAAATCAGATTTAAAGTTCTTGACAAAACAATATCGGACAATTTTTTTTCAGGAATTGATGATATAGCTATACCAGTCAGCCAATTTGAAAAGCTAAACTTACCAATAAACAAAGTATTGGTCGTGGAGAACAAAACTACTCTTTACACCACTTTGACTCTTCCAAAAATGGATAACACAATTGCAATATTTGGAAGTGGTTTCAGCGTTTTTAATCTTAAAAATACCCGTTGGTTGGATAATCTTAAATTACTTTATTGGGGAGACATAGACGTTCAAGGTTTTGAAATTCTCTCGCAATTCAGAACTTACTTTCCGCATGCAATAAATACCCTGATGGACCAGCAAACTTTCAATCAGTTTTTTGAAAACGATAATGGAACACCAACAACTACTTCATCAAAATTAAACCTAACAAAAGAGGAACAACAACTTTATGAACTTTTAAAATTAAACAATTGGAGACTTGAACAAGAAAAAATCCCTTTATATTATGTAAAAACCTTTTTATAAAATATGTTAGCCTTTTGCAATTGTAGTTAGCCACTTTTATTTCATTTGTTTTATTACAAAAACAGTTTTACCTTGCTACATGTTGCTAGCAGAAAAAGGTATTCAAAAGAGTCTCTTAAATGCAATCAACCAAAACAAACCCCTATTCCAAACCAATAAAAAGCCTAATGAAATGAAAGAATTATCTATCGAAAACAAACAAGAGTATTTAAACGAACACTATCCTTTTTCAGAAATTCCTAACCTGAGCGACAAGAATAGATGTATCCATTGCTATGAAATTATTACCGTTGGCGACTTTAAAGTATTTAAAGGTGACAGCGGATTTGAATTTATATGCTGCCCTAATGCGCCGGAATGCGATGGAACTGTGATTGACTGGCAGCCTATTAAATAATTTATAACCTTAATTCCATCTAAAATAATTTGTCGTATAAAAAACAACCCCCTACCCTTCCACAAACCTCTTAAAGTTATCCAATATCGCTTGCCACCCTTGTTGTTGGAGTTCGATGGTGTTTTCGGTTTCGGGATCGAAGTGGATTTCTAGGAGGGTGCTGTTGTTGTCTAGTGCTTTAAAAAATAGTTCGGCTTTTCTGCCATCGCCCATGGTGTAAGCCAAGTAAGTGTGTGGTTCTACTGCATCGTATATAGCCCAGAAGTCGAAGCCAAAGCTGCCATCGCGAGCTTCCATGCGGGCCTCATATTTTCCTCCAACACGCAAATCGTTGCTGGCACTTGGGCAACACCAAGACTCGTGCGCAAAGTTCCATTGGGTAATGTAAGTTGGGTTGGTGTACTTTTCCCAAACAAGTTTTGGTTCAGCCAAAATATTGGCGCTTATGTGTATTTTAGTCATTGGTCTTTAGTTTTTGGTCGATAGTCCATAGTCCATGGTCCATAGTTTTTGTTCTATCTTCATTCGTTATCCCTAATCCGTAATCCGTAATTCGTAATCCGTAATTATTTTAAAAAGCAATTATATACAAAAATCTCGAATATTTATGGTCTCCCCAGTGGGCGTAGCGGAAGGCTTCTCGGTAGCGGTAATCCCATAGCTCGACATGATTTTCGGCGGCAAATTGCTCTTGCATTTCTTCTAAAACAGCAAGCTTTTCTTTCCAATGATTGATGCCAGATTCGCTCAAATCTATAGTGGTATAATTTGCGTTGAGTGCAGCTAAGGCTTTTGCCAAATGCGTATGCGCTGGATGTAAATTTTGCTGATATTGCTCCTCCATTATCCACTGCGAAAAATAAGCGTATATCTTGCCTCCTTCTTGCAGTAACGACTTACATTGTTGCAAAGTTTCCTGCAAACTATCGGCGTAATACAGCGTATCCAAAAACAGAATGCTATCGAATTTCTGAGGTAGGTTCAGCCTATTTATATTGCCTGTGGCAAACGTTAATTTTGAGTTTGTTTTGCAGCGTTCTTGCGCATCTTTTATACCCTCATCAGAGATGTCTATTCCCAAGCAATGGGCTCCGGTTTGAACCGAAATCTCTTCGGTAATTTTGCCGTTGCCACAACCTATATCGAGGATCTGAGTGGCATTATTCTCTCTCAGTTTATCTATTAAAAATTGAAGTTCAAACTGATTGATGAGTCCGTGTTGACATAAATCTTTGCCATAAACGCGCTCACAAAAAACGCTATGCGCCTTACTCGTTTTAACCGCATCGAAATAAGTATTGTACTCAAATTTAAAGAAGGGAGATTCCGTTTCAATTTGATTTTTAACCTGCAATCCATACTCGGTAAAATCATAGTTACCCGCTTCAACAAAAAGAATATTTTGAGCCACTAAGCTTTTGGCAACCCCAGTAAAATCTTGCTTAAAACTCCCCATCCATTTCTGAGCAAATAATTGAATTCCTTCCTCATTTGCCTCGCGGTTTAGGTTCAGCCCAAGAAACAAAGCATACCTACTTCTGTACCAAGCCAAAGCCATAATAAATTGTTGTTGCGCTAAATTCACGGGATAAAATTAAAACATATAGGCCACAAAAACACAGGCATCTGTATCTATTTTTTCAATTAAATGGGGTACTGATCGGGAATAGTACTTTGGTCCCCATCACGCAAGGCGCGGTAGTGCGGCGACATAATTTCGATACCTCGCTCATTGCATACATCTTGAATGTTTTGGTGGAGCTCAGAATAGATGCTTGCCTGACTATTTACTTCTTTGGTATAGGCATTTAGTTGGTACGAAACGTAAAAATCGTCTAAACTGGTTTGCAATACAAAGGGAGCCGGTGCCTGTAGAATAAGGTTTGTGCGCAGTGCGGCGGCTTCTAGGGCAGCGTGCATATTTTTCCAAGGCACATCGTAACCAATGGTAACTGTGGTATGCAAAATGAGTCCGTTATTGGCATTTTCGCTGCTGTAATTAATGGTATTGCCAGATAAAACGGCCGAATTAGGAATGGTTATAACTTCGTTTTTGGGTGTTTTTACCCGCGTTACTAAAAGATTCTTTTCGGCTACATCGCCCAATACCTCACCAATTTTTATGCGGTCGCCAATTTTAAAAGGGCGCATATACGTTATAACCAAACCTGCCACCATATTGGCAATAGCACTCGAAGAGCCCAAAGAAAAAACGATGCCAATAAACACAGAAACGCCTTTAAAAACTGCCGAATCGGAGCCCGGCAAATAAGGAAAAATGAGTATAAACATAAAGGCATACAACAAAAACCTTACAATGCTAAAAGTTGGCTGAGCCCAATCTGCGTAAAAGCCCTTTATTTTTAATTTTTCTGAACCTATCTCGCTAAACACATACGACACCAAACGGATTACATATTTCATAACAAAATAAATAACCAAAATGGTAAACAGCTTCGGCAAATAATTCCATATCGCAGAAAAAACCAAGGCAAATGGCTTGGAAATTAATTCCATTAAATAACCAGCCCAATTGCGTGTAAAAGGAAAAATGCCAAAAATTAACGACAAAGCAATGTATAAAATACTTACACTTATAAACCAACGAAGGGGTTTTAAAACCAATAAAATAAGTTTGTATTCTTGGGCAGCACTTAAAAAAGTATAATCGTTGTAGGCTAAACTTTTTAACCAAGTATCTTTTTTAATTTCTATAAAGTTGTGCAGTTTTTTATATCCCCGTTTGAGCCACCAAAACAGGAAAATAGTACTTATTAAAACCAAGCCTAAAAGAAATAATTGTTTAATGATACTGGTTAAAGCTGTATTTGCTTTTGCTTTTTTTAAGTCAGATTGAATGATAGCTGTGTATTTCTGAGCCAAGTCTTTTTTCGATACATTTTGCCACAGGGCATCGGTTTCCGAAACGCTGCTGATGATGGTTTCTCCGTAAACAATATCATAGGTAAATTCGGCATCCACACATTTAATAGAATCAATGAGTAAGGCATCATCTTCAAACAAAGTCTCCAATCTATTCGAAATATTCTTTGCTCTATCTGCCGGTTTGGAGGCGCCTATTTTTGCGTATATAAAAAATAAAGTATCGTTAAAAACGCCCAAAACAGGAAAAGCTGTGGCCGTAAGTTTTAGAGAATCTATGCTTTGTTTTTTTAAGAGTTTACGCTGTTTTTCGTTTTCTTCAATGGCCATTAATTTTCTAAGCAGTTTGTCTTTTTCTGCAAAATCTGTGATACGTAGCGCGCTTATCTGCATTTCAAAAGCAGCTTTGTTTAGAGAATCGGAGCGGCGTTGTTGTTCTAAATTGTATAATTTTACTTTATAATCTAGCAGCAATGACTGATTAACCGAATCTAAATCAATAGCCGTTTCATTAACTTGAGCCTTTAATGAAATTGTTAAAAATAGAGCAACACAAACGGAAGAAACAATGAACGATATTTTCATTTCACAAGGATTAAGAAAAAGAAAGATAGGGCTTTTATTTCAATAAACCCAGAAAGGGAGAAAGAGTTGTGCTTTCCAGACAAAGCTTTTGCGTTGGATAAAATTAAAAATTACGAATTACGAATTACGGAAGATAAATTACGCTTAACAGCCGAAGCTTTAGCGTAGGATGGAATTACAAAGGAACTATGGTCTATGGTCTATGGACTATCGACTATGGACTTTATTGTATCATCGCCCACAGTTTATCCTTAAGTTCGTCTAATCCCATTTGGGCGGCGGAGCTTATGAATACGTGTGGTACGCGAGGGAGAGTTTTCTTGAGGGCTTTTAGCTCCTCTGGGCTTATTAAATCGCATTTGGTGATGGCCAATAAACGCGATTTTTGGGCTAATTCTTTGTTATAAAGTTTAAGTTCTTTTAACAGGATATTGTATTCTTCTTTGATATTTGGACTTGAAGCGGGCACCATAAATAGCAATGTGGCATTACGTTCTATATGGCGCAAGAAGCGCGTTCCGAGACCTTTTCCCTCATGCGCACCTTCGATAATCCCGGGAATATCTGCCATAACAAAACTTTGATATTCTCTGTAAGGCACAATTCCTAAATTAGGCACTAAAGTAGTAAACGGATACGAGGCAATAGCAGGTTTAGCGGCGGTTATAACCGACAATAAAGTAGACTTACCAGCATTTGGAAACCCTACTAAACCTACATCGGCAAGTATTTTAAGTTCCAGAATACGCCATTCTTCTCTGCCCGGCATACCAGGTTGTGCATGTGTTGGCGCTTGATTTACCGACGTTTTAAAATGATAATTTCCTAATCCGCCTCTACCACCTTGAGTTAAAATAATTTCCTGACCGTGTTCGGTAACTTCAAACAAAAACTCGCCCGTTTCGGCGTCTTTGGCAACCGTACCCAGCGGCACTTCAATAATTTCGTCCTTACCATCCTTGCCTTTTCTTAATCCGGCATCTCCATTATTACCCGGCTGAGCGATCACATGTTTACGATATTTTAAGTGAAGTAAGGTCCACAAGTTCGAATTTCCTTTCAGGATAATATTTCCACCTCTACCACCATCGCCCCCATCCGGACCACCCTTAGCGGTGTGTTTATCGCGCAAGAAGTGCATGGCACCAGCGCCACCCTTCCCGCTTCTACAACATATTTTAACGTAATCTACAAAATTCGACTCAGCCATAAGAAATAATTAATTAGCACATGCATTAGGTTCAAACCTAAAAAAGCCCACAAAGATAAACTTTATGGGCTTTATACGAATGCTAATTAAATATTTCTGCTTAAAGCGCGTTAATTTCGGCGCAAAGGGCATCAAAAATGGCTTCAATTTCGCCTATTCCCGGGATTCCCTTGTATTTGTTTTGAGCCAAATAATAATCCTTTACAGGCATGGTTTCGGCATTATAAACATCAATTCTATTTTGGATAATGGCAGGATCTTGATCATCGGCTCTACCGCTATCTTTGCCTCTTAGCAACAAACGCTTGCGCAATTCCTCTTCCGAAACTTCTAGCGCTAACATAAGGCTAATGGCCGTTCCTTTGCTAGTTAATAATTCGTCTAAAGCCTTAGCCTGAGCCGAAGTACGCGGAAAACCATCGAAGATAAATCCTTTAGGATCGGAGTGTTTGTTTACTTCAGATTCTAACATACCGATAGTAACCTCATCTGGTACTAATTTTCCTTGGTCGATAAAACTCTTAGCTAACAAACCTAATTCGGTACCACCTTTAATATTGGCTCTAAAAATATCGCCTGTAGAAAGATGCACCAATTGGTACTTTTCAATTAATTTGGCCGATTGAGTACCTTTACCTGCGCCTGGAGGTCCGAATAAAACTATGTTTAACATACCATTATAAATAAGGCTGCGAATAAAAGAGAAAGTTTTGGAATGAACAATGATTTTTAACAAAAAATTTATCTTCCCAAAAGCTCAGCAATTTTCTCCTCGCTACGCACGATGCTTGCAAAATTTTCGCCTACTACAATAGGGCGTTCAATTAAAATAGGATGAGCCAACAATACATCTATCCACTCGTTATCGCTCAAATTTTTTCCTTGAAACTGCTCTACAAACGCCGATTCCTTTTTACGAATGAGATCAAAAGGCTTCATGTTAAGCAAGCTTAAAATATGCTTCAACTCCTTTTTACTAGGCGTTTGATGCAAGTATTCTACCACCTTACACTCCTTTCCAGAATCTTCTAAAGCCGCCAATGCAGCCCTACTTTTGCCACATCGCTTGTTATGATAAATTACATACATACCCTCAAAATTATAAAACAAATTTGTAATGCTTTGGCTGAACCAAAAAACTATTTTTAATAAATTAACCTAAACGTAAAATTATCACTAATTTATAATATATTTGTAGCACTAAAAATTTTAACTGCTTATTCTTTTCATACAAGCCTAGGCACTGAAATCATAGTGCTTAATACAAAAAATATAAATGGCTAAATCACAAGAAACCTTCAGCAAAAAAGAAAAAGAGAAATTAAAGCTTAAAAAGAGAAAAGAAAAAGAAGAGAAGAAAGCAGAGCGTAAAGCAAATTCGGTAAAAGGTCAGGACCTGTCTGACATGATGGCTTACGTTGACGAAAATGGTAATTTAACCACCACGCCTCCTGATCCAAAAAAGCGCAGAGAAATTAACTTAGAAGACGTAGTTATTGGCGTAGGCAAACAAGTGGCCGTAGAACAAGAAAACGGCGTTTACAAAGGAGTTGTAAACTTTTTTAACGAATCCAAAGGATTTGGATTTATAAAAGACAGCAGACAAAATAGTGTATTTGTGCATATCAATGGTTTAATCGATAAGATTAAAGAAGGAGATAAAGTTACCTTCGAAATTGAAATGAATCACAAAGGCGCAAATGCTGTTAAAGTAAAAATAGACAAACCCGTTCCTGTTGCTCCAGTGGCAGCTCCGGCTCCAATTGCAGAGGTAATCGAAAACAAAGAAACTACAGAAACACCGCAATAAGTGGGTAATATATCATTTAAAAGCCGCCTTCAAGCGGCTTTTTTTATGATACCGCTTGGTAAATATGACGGAGGTTTCTGCCCAATCCATCGAAATCTAAGCCATATCCTAACAAGAACTCATTACCTACTTCAAAGCCTACATATTTTATAGAAAGTTGCACTTGCAAAGCCTCTGGTTTTAGCAGCAAAGAACATACCTCTACCTCTTTCGGTTTAAGTTCATTCACTCTTTTAAGCAATTCAAAAATAGTTAAGCCCGAGTCTATGATATCCTCTAAAATTACCACCCTTCTGTTTTCTATAGATTGGTTCAAACCAATAAGCTCGCTAACCTTGCCAACACTATGCATGCCCGCGTAACTACTCAATTTTACAAATTGAATTTCGCAGGCAAAATCTAGAGCTTTAAATAAATCGGCGGCAAACATAAAAGAGCCATTTAATACCGCCAGAAAAATGGGTTTATCATCTTTATAATCTGCATTAAGTTGCCTAGCCAATTGATGAATACGAGTAAGAATTTCTTGCTCCTGAATAAATATTTGAAACGTCTGATTGTTAATTTGTAGAGAATCCATCCTTGGAAATTTGTTCAAAAATAACCTTATTGTACCAAGCAAAAAATCTAAAGTGAAAATTTTCGCCCTTGTTTCGTATCCCTTTTTGCCGGCCAAAACCGGAGGTGAAATTTCCACCTTTCAATTGCTGCACCACCTCGGAAAAGAGCATCAGATAAAAGTATTTACGGTTGACCCTTACTCTCCTATAAATACGAACGAACTTGGCTTCGAGATAATATTTGGGATGCGATTTAAACCTTGGCGTTACCTCAATATTTTTCTTCCCTTCACCCTTCGCAAACTTATAAAGGCCCATCAAAGCGATGTTATTTTTTTGGATCAGCCCTTTATGGGTTGGATGATTCCTGTATTAAAATTACTCACAAAAAAGAAGGTCTTTGTGCGTTGCCATAATATAGAATACCTTCGTTTTAAAAGCATGGACAAAGGCTGGTGGAGCCTTATGTATATGTACGAAAAAATGGTTCACCAACTGGCAGATTTGGTTATTTATTTAAGCGAAGTAGATCAAAATCATGCCCAATATGAGTTTAACTTAGCTCCCGAAAAAACCAGTTTAATTCCAACCGGAATTGATTACATAAGCGCACCAAAGCCCATAGATAATGCCCGCGAAATAGTCAGAAAAGAATTAGGCCTCAGCCTGAACCAACACCTCATTTTGTACTTCGGAACCATGCATTATCAACCCAACTATGAAGGCGCTGCGTATGTATTAAGTGAGGTGTATCCACGCTTGATAAAACAGTTAGGTTCAGACTTTATGATAGTGATTTGCGGTAAAGGACTGCCAGAAAATTTGGTAGAGAGCATATCAAAAGAAGAGCAAATAACCTATATGGGCTTTGTAGAAAATCTCGACCTATACATAGATGCTGCCGACGTATTGCTTAACCCTATTTTAAGTGGCGGCGGAGTTAAGACAAAAGCCCTAGAAGGCATGGGAAGAAACAAGACGATAGTTTCCACTCATACCGGCGCATTGGGAATAAACCCGGAAGTTTGCGGCAGCTATCTAAAAATGGCACCCGATTATAATTGGGATGTATTTACCCATCATATTAGAAGCAGCTTAAAAGAAAACAAAGCACCCATTCCCGAAGCCTTTTTCAATACCTACGCCTGGCCGCAAATTGTAAAAAGATTGAGTGAAAGATTGAATATTTTGGTTGGTAGAGGATAGAATCAATTCAAAAAAAATTCTGAGCGATAGCGAAGAATCCCCTCATAAACCCCGTAATTCCTAATCCGTAATTCATATTTCATATTTCATATTTCATATTTCATAATTCATAATCACTGCTGTCCGGGAAAATCCTACCAAAAGAATGAAGATTCTTCGCTTCACTTCGTTACGCTCAGAATGACAAGATTTTAGACCTAAAAAGCAGGGGGCTTGGAGGCAGCTTCGCTGCCTCCAAGCCCCCTGCTTTTTAAAACAAGCGAGTAACGGGTCATTCTGAGCGTCAGCGAAGAATCTCATGCATTTTCCCGGACAGCAGTGATTCATACTTCATAATTCATAATTAAACAGTAATGATCTGCTGCTCCTCCAATACAGCCTCATTTCTATATTTAAGAAGCAGTTGAGCAACCGTGATAACGTCTTTTTCGCAGTATATTTTTATACGCTCTAGGTTTTTATCTTGCCAGTAAACCGACCATACTTTGCTACCATCTATATCATCTTTAGGAGTAGGAATGCCAAATGCGGCGGCTAGTAATTCTAGAGAAGTGTAGCTTTTAAAGTCGCCAAACTTCCAGAGCTCCATGGTATCTAAAAGATTTATCTCCCAAGGTTTTTTGCCAGCGATATTTAATAAACTCGGGATTTCTAGTCCGTTTAACAAACACCTACGAGCTATGTAAGGATAATCGAACTCCTTGCCGTTGTGGGCACAGAGCGAGTGAGAAGGATCTCCAAAATGTCGTTCTAACATCTGACTAAACTCTGTGAGGAGTTTGGCTTCATCATCGCCGTAAAACGATTTCACTCTAAATTGATAGGTTCGGCCAGAGCTACTAAAATAGCCGCAAGAAATGCAGATTATTTTACCAAACTCTGCATAAATTCCTGCCCTTGGGTATAGCTCAGACTCTGTGCTGCCCTCGGCATTTCGAAGGGTAAGCGATTTTTTATTCCACAAGTATTTCCAATTATCCGGAAGATCATCGTAGCTTGGGTATTGAGGTACTGTTTCAATATCGAGCACTAAAATTTGTGTTAAATCTATGTTTTGTAGCATAGTCAAATATAAAAATTAAGCACAAAAAAAATCGCTGCCTATAGTTTGTTTGAGGAGTTATTAAAACTAAACTCAGCAAACAGCCTATAAACAGCGATTAAATTAAATCCTATAAAGCAGATAAAATTATCTTACTCCGTTCATCATCTGCAATAATTTTTTAGATAAGATAAATAAGATTACCGAGGCAACCCCTGCCATTACCACAAATAGCATAAAGAACGAATACAGACTGTTGATGGTAGCACCTAAGAAATGCTTTTCTTTAACCACCGAATCTTTAAAAATGCCCTTTACAATTTCAGCTTTTTGTTCTTTGTTAGCAACCTTTTCGAAAGAAATTAAATCGATACTCACATATTTGTTACCATTAATTTCTTCTGCTTTATCAAGCTTC
>JAKRSG010000124.1 GCA_022402405.1 Bacteroidia bacterium
ACTACTTTGCTTTGTATACATGGCTTAGCCAATTATAGTCCGGTTTTTAAGTACAATATTTCTGAGTTAAGCAAGCATTACAGATGTGTGGCGGTAGACCTGCCCGGTAATGGATTATCGAGTAGGGGAGATTATCCTTTTACCTTGGTGTTTTATGCCGAGAGTGTGAGCAGGTTTATACAAGAAATGAAGCTAACAAACGTGGTTTTGGTGGGGCATAGCATGGGCGGACACGTTTCTATTTTAACGGCGCTTAGGTACCCAAACTTGGTGCATAAGCTCGTATTGTTGGGCACGAGTGGATTAGAATATTTTAACGATTTTGAAAAAACCTTAATGAAAGGTTTATTAAACATGGGCAGTTTATTGTATGGAGATGCTGCAAGTTTAGAAAGCGCCATTCAGAACAGTTATTACCACGAACAGAAGAAAGATGCCAAGCATATTGTATCTGATTTACTAGCCTTAATGCAAGGCGAGCAAGGCAAGTATTGGCGAAAGATGGTTAAGAAAAACATAGAAGCCATGCTCGATGAACAAGTGTATACTTACCTTAACAAGATTAGCATGGAAACACTTTTGATCTTTGGTAAAAACGATAATTTGATTCCTAACCGCGTGATGCATGTAACCGAAACCACCGAGAAATTGGTAGATCGTGCTGCCACTACTATCCCACATTGTGAGTCGAAAATAATACCTCGCTGCGGACATTTTGTGCAAATAGAAGCCGCTGATGAAGTAAATACGTTGATACTAAATTTTGTAAGCAAAAAGTAGTTTATACCTCACCTCTGCTGTTCAAAGAAATCTTATGACATAAAAGGAGATCCTTCGCTTCACTTCGTTACGCTCTGGATGACTCGGTTTTAGAGCAAATAGGCAGGGGGCTTAGATATAATATTTAAGCACGTATTCTATAAACCAGTTTGGAAGGTCAATTGGTTCTACTTCTATTGACAATTGATTTTGCGTTATTTTAGCTATTAATTTAAATTCTTCACCGGAATTGTCAAATAGATAGCATTTATCTATATTTTCAATCATTTGTATTAGATTGCTCAATGTGTTGTAATATCGACTTGAAATTTTATCAGGTGATACATTATGACCTCCTTTTTCAACTCTATTTTCAACACGAGAAACATTTACCTCTGGATCATCAATACAAATAAAATACAAATACGTTTTATACCCTTGCTTTTTGGCTTCTTTTACTTCTTCAATTTTAGAAGGATGACTCATCACTGTTTCAAAGCAAAAATCAATTTTCTTTTCCTGCAAATGATGCCTTAAGAAAGAACTTATTATTGCGCCTTCATAACTATGAGTTTCCTTCTCTATATCTACAATGATGTTTTCTTTTAATGAAAAATCAATTTTATTATTATTCTCAACTGATTTTTTAATCAAAGAAGATGCTCTTTGCGTTTTTAAAAACTCATCTAAATCTGCTTGTGTAAGATTTAAATTGAAGTCACTTATATCAATAAATCCTTTTGTTGAAAGTTCTTTTTCTAATAAATCTGCATTAAGAAATATACCGGCATTATATTTTTTAGAAAAGGAATCAAATAATGTGCTTTTTCCTGAACCATTTGGCCCCGCGAATATTCTTAATCTGTGTTCAGACATTTTTCTTTCTTTCTAAAATCATTCCTTTTTTTAAGGAAGATATGTCAAGTGTTGATTTTGAGATTTTTCTGAGCACCTTTGTTGATCTGTCTGGACTTATTGCAATTATTTCATGCCCTCTAATTACTTTTATTGTAATTCCTAATGCAATTGAACTTCTGACAGCTTTGGATGATGCAATTTTTGCTGATGCAAGTAATAAACCATCTTCGGACGATAAAATAGTATTTCTTCTTTTACCTTTATTATTTAAATGACTTCTCCGATTTTTCATAAAATGCATCTTTGTTCAAAAATACAAAAATAAATGAACTGTTGTATGCAAGTAAAAGTTTTAACTGATGTTAAGAGAAATTTTCTTTCCATCAAAAAGAACCTTCGCTCCACTGCAGGTGAAAACGAGTTTGTGTCCTTCATTCTGAGCGATAGCGAAGAATCTCATGCTTTATCCCGCACAGCAGTAGGTTAAACCTCACCTTTTCGCATAACCAGAATAGGCAAATCTGGAGCTAGCACCATTTTCTGAGCATTGCTGGCAATCATAAGATTTTCGAACCAAGTATGCTCGCCACTCACCATTACTAGCATTTGTGTGTTGCTAGTATCTACTTGTGTTTTGAGGTTTTCTGCCACAGATAAATGAGCCATTCCACGTTTTATGGTAAGCTTAATATTTTTGTACGAATATCCCTCAATTTTGCTCCGCGCATCTAAAATTAACTGCTCGCTTTCTGGTCCGGCATAATCAAAATAAATTACCTCCAAAGCCGCATGAAACACCTCTGCAAACGGAATAAGAACACCCAATTCCTCTTCTAAATTTCTTAAATCAGAAGCATAAATTAAGTGGTATATA
>JAKRSG010000125.1 GCA_022402405.1 Bacteroidia bacterium
TACTATGGCAACTGTAAGCATGAATGCCAAAACCTACAAAGAATTGTCTTCACCCGGATTTAGAAAATTGGCAGGCTATATTTTTGGTGGCAATGCCACTAATACAAAGATTGCCATGACTACCCCTGTGCATATGGACATAAATGAATCAAAATCTTCTATGAGTTTTGTGATGCCAGCAGATTACACCAAAAACAAATTACCTAAACCCAATGACACCTCTGTAAATATTGTTGTTACCCCAGAAGAATATGTTGCAGCCATTTCCTTTAGCGGTTATGCAAATGACTCTAGCATAAAAGCTTATGCCAAAAAACTAGAAACTAGTTTAAAAGAAAATGGTATTGAATACGAGGGAAATTTTAGATTTTTGGGTTACAATGCACCCTATCAATTTGTTGGCAGAAAGAATGAAATCATTGTAAAAATAAAATATATTTTGCATTAGTTGACCCATTGCAATTAAAATGCTCCACAAATTTATTGAAACCACATGTAGACCATTTTGGTTTTTTCGACCATCAATACAAAAAATATCATACAAATTAGCACAGCAATTAAACCTTTACAGATGTTTTCAAGAGTTTGATTTGCTTGTAAAATAAGGGTGAGGGGAAATGTATATTCTTGGATCAAAACAGCATATTTTTTATATAAATATAAAATTGAAAATTTAGACTCAAAAAGTATCTATGAAGTAAGAACTAATATATTTAAAAGCAATAGCCTTTCAATAGATCATATTGTCGCCCAAAGTCAATCCTGGGAAGATCTGAAAATATAATCTAGGACCTTTTCACGTTCTGCATTTTTCCTATTTAAACATTTTTCCAAATCCCAATCAGAATATTTAGTAACTTGGTTTTTAACTATTGAAAACTTGCTTTTATTATATCCATCAACTTTAACTTCATAAGGATTATTACTTATAGAACGATTGATTTCTTGCTCTAAAATCATCAAATTACCAATTGAGTTAATGTTTTCACCCCATTCTTTCCATATATCAAGCCTTTTCTCCCCGTCACTATCACGATATGATTGTAAATGTTCTATATCAATTAAAGATTCAAAAAGTGATTTTTTCAACATCTCAATTTGATCTTTATCAGTTGTTCTATAATCTTCTTCTAATAAAGCGGATAAACTACAAATCATGTTTTTACGTTTTGCGTTTTCGGTTAAATTTTCAGAAACAAACCAATCTAGATTATTAAAGCCTTGGTTATGTGAGTTTCTATCAGATATTTTTTCTTTAATTTTAAATATAATTGAATCATAAGTGGCACCATTAATTATATATTTTATTAATTCATTAGACCAATTATTTATTTCATAAATTGATTTTTGAAATCTAATAGAATAGATAATATAAACTCTAGATAACAACCTCAGAAATTCAAATCTATCATATTCTAAATTTTGAAACATTAAAATGATTGGCATTAAATCAGCATATTTACTATATCTAGATTGTTCAATTAATTTATAGCAACCCATATCCTCTGCTGTTCTATACCAATCCTTCTCCCAGAGATACTGCACTTCAATTATTCTCTGAATATCATCAAGGGATAAATCGACATTGGCTGCATTATTATTAAAATGTTCCCAAGAATTAATCTTAAAAATGGTATCGAATAATCTTTCAAAAAAGGTATCGTTGCTGTAGCTATAAAGTATATTGTTCAAATCAAATTTAGCAATTAAAATACTTTGATATATCCTTAAAATACCCCTCATATCCGTTACTTCATATTTCAATTCAGCATTGTATTTATCGATACTTTCGTATAGTTTACTAATATCATCAAATGCAGTTTCGTCTCTACCTTTAATTACTTTTAGGTACTCGTACATTTTTATTTTAAATATATCGCCACCATTAAGGTCCATACCTGTAGTATTAATTGAATTAAAAATTTGTAACGTTTTGGATAATCCTGCTCTTGTTTCAATTACAACAAAATATACCTTACTTATTAAATATCTTACAAACCTGTTAATATCGAACAAAAATTCTTCCTCATTGCTATCTTTAGTTTGTTCATTTAGTAGTTCAAAAACCAAGAAGGCATTATTTAAGTAGGTGTTTAAATTATTAGAATGAGAAGATAAGTCACTTAAAATAAGTTCTTGAAGGCACAATTGTTGTCTACCATTATTTACTCTTGTACTTAGCCAATCTAAATTAATTTGATGAAGCTCATCGCAATTAGGAAACTTTACTTTAAGAACTTTTAGAAAAATAAGTAAGGTAGTAAGCCTTTGCTGTCCATCAATAATTTCCTGTTCGGCATTACTATTTTTTGCAGATAACTGCATTGTTCCTATGAACATTGGCTCTTCTATAACATTGCCATCATTACCACAAAATGAAATGAAAATGTCGGAAATGAATTTCCTAATTTGCTCATCCGACCAAGAATATGGTCGCTGATAAATTGGTATTACGTATTTCACTTCATTATTTATAATGGCAGCTTTACCTTCTTGATTGTTGTATTTCAATGTGCAGGTTTTAGCACTAATTGAAAATGACTTACCTAATTCCATAATTTATATTTTTAACTTTATTTATAAAATTCAATTAGGAAATTTTTAATCCGTTTCGCCTTTTACACACTCCCAAATTTTCACCATGGCCAAGGTGTCTAAATGGCAATAATCTAAGAGGTCTTTTCTCAATTGTTCTCTTTTGTCTTCAGGCATCTCAGCCATTTGGCCGTACCTAAAACTAGCGGTGCCGCCTTCTTGAATAGAAAGATTCTCATAGCTTAAATCGGGCACCATTACAGGCAATACTTTTTTTATCGAATATCTACCCTCAAACGCTTCGCTATAAACTATCCTATTGGGTCTAAATGGTGGCATCAGGTCAACAATTCTATCATGAATGGCTATAAGCTCTTCTTGGTAGTCAGGGAAATTTTCTGCTAACTTTTTTATGGCACTTTTCTCAAAGGTCATGTTCCAAGTGATGATACTTCCGTTTGAACCTAAGTCGCGAATCATCTGTTCTATTAAGGCCGGACGAGGATCGTTAATGCCATCACCCAAATAGGCACTGTGAATCAGTTTCGCATTGGGTTCAAGCAAAACATGTAAAGAATATTGAAAAGGAATTTGTTGGTAAGGGCTAGAAAAATTAAACTGCGGCACCCCATATTGTATGGTTTCAAAATCGAAGAAAAATAAAGGATATTTGATGTTAGCAGTGTATTGCAGCCAAGCTGGTTTATCCACTTGTATACTATTGTTTAGCACTCTCGTCTCCTCTTCAATACGCTCCACCAAGCTATTACAATAATTGCTGAAATTGCATGGGTATGGGTTATTGCAATGATTCCCCATTTCGATATCTGGGATTCTTTTTAGCTGAATTAGTTTTTTAAGGTCGGATATATTTTTAGCAATAAAACCCTGTTTCGCTAAAACATCCTCCAATATCGATTCTGCCTTAAAAAGTTGCTCAATATTTATATCTCCCACTCGCACATATTCCCTATCAAAATGTATGATAGAAAAATCTTTTAGGTTCAGCCCGCAATTGCTTAAAACATAATATTGCAAAGCGGCATCTTCAATGTGTTGCGACTTTATACCATTGGTAGATTTTACTTCAAAAGCATAATAAGCATCCCCTTTCCTCACCAAAATATCTACGGCACAAATTACCTCATTAAACATAAAAGCAGCCTCATAAATTACCTCATTATCTTCAAGCAACTTAGCAGTATTTTCAACTGTTTTCTGACAGATCCAAGACTCCTCTCCTTGCGCATTAACTCCATTTGGAAATAATTGCTGCGCCAATAAACCCGCATCTGTTCCACTTTGAAAAACCGCCTCCGAACGCTCATCCAAAGGATTAGCCAACTCTTTATGAAAACGATTCAGATAAAAACGCTTATGGCATTGCAAGCCATACATATAAGTAGATTTTGATATTGGTGGTCTCATACTATTTGCTTACAGATAGGACATACAAATATAAGAGCCCAGTGCGACAAAAGGTGGCGTGGTGGCTATTTTAAGCAACTCGTTTAAATATATTAATTACTTGGATGTTGGTAATTTTTCATATAAGTTGCTTCAGAATAAATCCAAAACTCATCAAAAATATCATTCCCCGTTGGCTTTATTTCTGCGTATTCAAACAAGTCTGAAAGTGTAAATAATTCAAATCCAAAGCTCTTACAAGCCTCATATTCTTCTTCAATATTTCCGCCTCTATCATCTGCTAGCAGCAAAATTTTTCGGACATTACTCAAACTACCCTTATAAAAAGAATTAAGTAAATTAGAATAATACGCAAGTTGATCTTTACCTAGTTTTGAATACCATTTGTCTTCAATGTATAGTGAAAATGACTCGTTCTTGTCATTTAACGTAAACTCAATTTCAAAATTTAAGTCTATTCTATTCCATTGCCGATATGTATTTATAACATTTACTTTAAATGAAGGATCAAACTTCGAATCAATTCCATAAAGTAAAGCCCAAAGAATTTTTCTAGCATAAAAATTTACCTTAGGATTAGATTCTTTGTACTTATCTTGAGAGAATCTTATAGTCCAACTCATGAAAAAATCCATCATTGCTTCATAGCCTTGATCAACTTTGTAATCATCATCAACCTCATCATTAAACAGAAAAGGCATAAATTTTCTCTCCATTTTATCTAAAATTTATTTTCAAATTCAACATACCTCTCGTTATCCAAATTAAACCAGGGCCGACAACAAGATTACCCTACCCTCAAAATCCTCTTAATCGTATCCTGCATAGCAAGTTTAAACACTTCATCCTGCGAGATGAGGCGGTAAAGGTCTAGCTCGTTTTTGCGTTGCTTTCCCATAACTTCATCAAAGATTTTCTTAAAAGCTATCTCCCTATTTTGAATATCGGTATTGTCGGCGTATTTCTCCTTAAAATCATTGTGTTCTTTCATTTTCTGAGCCAATACAATAAACTTTGCTCGTTGCTCATCTGGCGTGGCTTCCCAACCTTGAAACCATCGTTCATTAAAACTTTTGATAATAATATCCAATTCGTCTTTCTCAGATTCTCCGCCGTGTGCACCGCGTGGATTAGGATTCTGTGGGTCTACTTCCGTTTCTGTTGCGTCTAAACCTATGCTGGCATTTAATTTCACACGCTCTAAGCCATACGTTGAAAGGTCAACAGAATTTAAAAGTCCGTCTAAGGCATCCTTTTCTGGATCAATAATAATTAGTTTAGGTATCAAGAATTTCAAAAACCAAAATAACTTCTCCCAAGCAGCCACTTCATAGGGCATAATGCTAGCCATCTGACCATATATCTTAACAAAGTGCTTGGCTTTTACTTTATAATCGGCTTTTGCTTTATCCTCCAGCGCCAAAGTAATATTAAAGCGCTCTGCAGCGGTATCTATAATTGGACTCAACTCCTGTGCATTTACACCCTTAAAATATTTTACAACAAAATCCTCCACCTCACTCCATTCATACACGCCAATGTCGTCTAAATAACCTTTAAGCTCATGCAATACATTAATATCTGTAGCCTCACTCAAGGAGGTAGCGGTGTAAAATGGGTCAAAGGATTTTTTAATTTCTTCTACTGTATTATAAAAATCAAGGATAAATAAATCTTCGGTCTTCTTCCCCAATTTATCATTGGCCCTATTTAACCTCGATAGTGCCTGAACCGCAATTACACCTTGTAATTTTTTGTCAACATACATAGCGGTTAATTTAGGTTGGTCATAACCTGTTAGGTATTTATTAGCTACCACCAAAATTCTATACTCATCCATATCCACATAGCGCGCAATTTTGTCGCTTATATAGCCTGGGTCTGATGGTTTTGCTGTATCAAGGTTTGCAGGAAAATCATTCAAGTTATCCTCGGTATACTCAATGCCTTTTAGTTTCTTAGTGCCAGAAAAAGCAATGGCAAGTCTAAATGGATTGCCGCGTTCTTCTAATAATTTCTTTAATGCAAAATAATAATTAATGGCCGACTCAATACTTTGTGATGCCACAATGGCTTTTGCTTTGCCTTTTAACTTTTTAGTATTAACCAATTTTGCAATAAAATGGTCGAGCATAATTTCTGCTTTGGTGGCAATGGGCTGTTTGTCTTGCTCCACATAAGCTCTTAATTTCTTTTGCGCCTTAATAGTATCAAATAGCGGGTTATCTTGAATAGACTTTTCAATTTCGTAATAGCTTTTATAGGTAGTATAATTTGCCAAAACATCTAAAATAAAACCTTCTTCAATGGCTTGCTTCATAGAATAGAGGTGGAAAGGCTTAAACTTCCCATCCTTCTGTTTTACACCAAAACGCTCCAATGTATTGTTTTTGGGTGTTGCCGTAAAAGCCAAATAGGAGGCGTTACCGCGCATTTTGCGCGACCGCATTATTTCTAAAATTTTATCTTGTGGGTCTATCTCCTCATCTGGGTCTTCTATTGAGTTACCCATGGCTTGGTTCATGGTACCTGCGGCTGTTCCGCTCTGACCACTGTGGGCTTCGTCAATAATTACGGCAAAACGCTTCTCGCTCAAATCGGCAATGCCATCTACAATAAAAGGGAACTTCTGAATAGTGGTGATAATTATTTTCTTACCACTTTCTAAACTTTCTTTTAATTCTTTGGATGAATAAGCAGGAGCTACAATGTTTTTAACTTCCGAAAACTCTTTGATATTCTCTCTAAGTTGCTTATCCAATAATTTCCTATCTGTTACTACTATAACAGAATCGAACAATGGATTGGAAACACCTTTGCTTCCAGGAATTGAATCACTTTCTGGATAGGTTTCTATCAATTGATAAGCTGCCCAAGTAATGGAATTTGATTTTCCTGAACCAGCAGAATGTTGAATTAAATAGGTTTGTCCTACCCCATTTTTACTGGCATGTGCAATAAGTTTACGTACAACATTTAATTGGTGGTAGCGCGGAAAGTAAAGTGTTTTCTTATGCAAAGGGTCTGTGTCTTTGCCATCAAACCGCACAAAATGCTGGATAATGTTTGCCACACTTTCGCGTGTTAAGATTTCATCCCACAAATAAGAAGTTTTATGTCCAAAAGGGTTGGGCGGGTTTCCTTTGCCAAATAAAGGTTCGGTCTGACCCAAATTAAAAGGAAGGAAAAATGTATCTTTCCCATTTAACCTAGAGGTCATATAAACCTCATCTGTATCTAGGGTGAAATGAACCAAGCAACGACCAAAGTTTAATAAAGGCTGGGTAATATCTCGCTTAAATTTATATTGATTTTGCCCATGCACTTTGGCAGTTTGGCCTGTCCAATGGTTTTTGAGCTCCATGGTGGCAAATGGCAAACCATTTACAAAAAGCCCCATGTCTATTTCTTCGCCAGTATTGCTTAAAGAATAACGGAGCTGACGCGTAACACTAAACTGATTGCTTTCAAAATTTTCCTTTACAACCTTGCTACTACTGGCCAAAGGCAAAGGATATAACAAAGTAAAATGGGCATCATCCACATCCAGCCCTTTTCTAAATACGCGAAGAATACCATATTTTTTAATTATCCTATCCAAGCGTTCCAGAATCTTCAATTTCCAATCACTTTGCTTTTGCAACTTCGCTAATTCCACTGCTTGTGTAGTTTGTAAAAAATCCCAAAAGCGGTGTTCGTCTATGGCATACTTGGCATTAAAATCTTCGGGCACGCCAATATAATAGCCATTTCCAGAACGATACAATTCTGAACGTTCGTTTACATTGTTTAAAGCAATATTCTGCACCTTTAATTCTTCAAGACATATGCCTGTAAGTCTTTTTTCAATACAAGCTTCAAGAGCGGCTTCGTTTGTTTGTGATTGCATTTCAATTAGTATTTAAACTAGTTATGCTCCTTTTTGGATTCTAAATCTAAGATATCAAATATTTGAATGAGTTGCCTTTCAATTTCAAGAGCTATATTTTGATCCGACTCAAAATACTCAAAAGTAAGTTGCTCAATCCCGTTTTGAAGCAATACATTACCATACGGCTGATGCTTTGCATTATCAAACCAATATTGTGTTTGTAGTTTATAGTCCTTTATTCCCATTTGATAAAAGAGAGAAACTTCACCAATTTGAATATTGTATTTTATGAGTTGCTCTCCTTCATAGGTAAATCTCCCAGTTTCTCTATTAGTCGTATACCCCCATAATGACGCTGGTAACCTTTGTTTTGCTAACTCTTCTTTTATTTTTATTCGATTAAATAGTCTATCGATATTATTAAGTTTAATGATAAACTCCGTATTAAACTTATGGTGATACTCAAGCAGCTTATTCACCTTATCTACATTCTTTTGAAAAAAGGTGATCACTTCTAAATTTTCATTCATGTTTGATGCGTTAATATTGTTTTCGATATTTTTTAAAAAATCAAGGAAGAAAAGTAGGTACTTACCATCTGCATAATCGGTGTATGCCCCTATATTGGCTCTTATTGTTTTAATAAAATCACTATACACCAAATTGATGAATCCATGTGTTGGTTCATTTTTGTGTTTTGAAAGTACAATTTTATAGGTTGGTAGCTTTTGAATTTTGGCAATATCTTCAATTGTGGCTGCATAATCCTCTAAATCATTATACAGTGCGGCTCCAACTTTGTTTTCAATTCCCAAAATGAAATTTTCTGCTTTTACAACAATATCTATCCTATTTCCTTTGTGCGTATAATATTCTGTTTGAACTATAATACCTGATAAACTTGTAAGTGCAATTGGGATATTGGTAGTTTCAAAAATTGATTTCAACAATAAATCAGACAAGTTATGCTCCCTATTTGGGTCAATATAAAATGAGAGAATATTGCTCCAAACATTCTCCAAATGTGGTGCACGAGCTATTTCTAAAAAGGTTGCTCCGTTGCGCTCCTTTATCCGCAAATCGTTAAAATTACTTACAAGTTGTTCTATTGTTTTTAAGTCTTCAGTCATAATCCTTTTAAAAGTAAGCAATATTTTCAAGCACGTTTTTCTTAGCTTCGTTTTTGCAAGTTTTACGAAGTTCCGATAAAGATGTTGCATTTTTATTAAACCGAGCGGTTTGTTTATCCAAATCTAAGGTTGGCTTCAGCGCAATAATTAGTTCCACTTCAATATCTCGTAATGATTTTTTTTCTATTGCTTGATTGTATTCCCAATATCCAATGCGTAATTTCTTCTTCATCCAATCGGAAAGCTCAGCCTCTGCATTTGTATTAAATTTATAATTATCAATATTGGGCCTATTTAGTGTTCCATTTCGGCTAAACGCGACTGCTTTAAGTTCATTTTTTAAAACAGCACCAATTGAACGCCTCAATGTAGAGTGCCCAGTTCTTCCATCCTTAAAATGTGTATTCAAGTCTCGCTTCCTTAAACTATCCTCAGCTTTACCAACATAAATTATTTGATTACCGCTTCCAAAATTTTTTAGATTTGAATTTGGGGCCAAAACAAAAGCATACAATCCTGGCTTATTAGGATATTCCACGTGATGTGAAACACTTTTCAAGTTGTGATTTATTGTTGATATGATACTTTCTATTGCTGTCATACTTAAATTGTCTTTATTTTGTTAGCTTCTAAATAGTTTACAATTATCTTCTGCAATATTATTCCTCTTCAAAACTAATATTTATTTCTGCTTTAGGCGATTCATTACCAACATAATCAAGCATTTCTATTGCATTATTTTCCCATGAACTTATATCTCCATTTTCTTCATAAACATCCTTACCTTGAGTAAATTCATAAGAGGTAAATGTGTCACCGCCGACTTCTGGCTCATAGGAATGGTTTGTTTCGAAAATAAAAAATTTAACTCCATCAAATCCGAATTCAGAGTGAATGGATTCCCCATTATTGCTTAAACTAATGTTAAAAGAAAATGGAATAGCGTTGTTGATATTACACAAGCATTCCGACAACTTACTGATGTTAGTTTTATTTTCTTCAAAAAAGGTTTCAATTTTTGAAGCTTTACTTAAAACGTTACTGCAAGCAATTAATTTACTTTTATCTATCTGTATCATCATTTTATTTTTTAACTCACTTTTATCTTCCCCGTTACCGCACTATTTATCAAAGTAGCTTTGTATTCTTTTAGCTTTTCTATTTCTTGCTCTTTGAGGGAAATGGCAGTTTTAAATTTTGAATTTGTTTCATCAATATTTAAAAGAATTGATTTTTGTTCGTTCAGGGGTGGTAACAATAAATGAAGAGATTTTACAATTGAAGAGTTTAGTCCTTCCATAATTGAACCCTTACTTCTTAATTTTATTTGATTGAAAATATATTTAGAATCATTAATTAAAAACGAAACAAAGTCTGGATTTGCATTGTTGATTTTTGTACGTACCCTAATTAAATGACTATCCATTATACCTCGTTCTATGTTGTTTGGAACAACCTTACATTTGCCAGTAGTTCCCATCATGGTTATTACAATGTCTCCAGCAAATAATTCATAATTTGATAATCTTTTAAAATCATTTTCATCAATGTATTTTGCTCCAATATTAAAATCATCTGCAATTACATGTTCTTGTCCATAAATTTTATACCCTTCAGGCTTCAATATTTCCGATTTAATGGAGCTGCCAAAAGGACCGATTCTAATTCCGTCTCGTCCTTCTTGCAATAGAGTTTTCAACCTCTTCACCTCCCACCCCTCCGGTATCTCCCCAATCCATTCCACACCGCTATCCTTCATTTTTACATTTGGGTTCAAACCACGGGTAACGGCCTTGTGTATGAGTATTTGCCTGCGTTCTTTGAGTAGTTCTATTTGTTTTTGTTTGATGTCTATGGCTTGGTCTATCAAGGCTGTTTTGCGATCGAGAAAGGCTGCAATGGCATTTTGCTCTTCTAACGGAGGTATTAAAAATGGAATGTTTTTCATTCTATCCCTTGATAAATCCCATTGACCAATTCTTACTCCATCAGATGCAGAACCAAAAAATGAAATATAAAGTTGACTTCTTATAGCTAAATGAAAATAACGAGAAACTAAATCATCTCGTAATTGAAAAATAAAATATGCTGGACTAACAATTCCATCCTGCTCGGATATGCCATAAGACCCTTGCCAAGCTTTCATTTTATTCATTCCAAATTGACCTTTTCTAAGAACTTTATAATTTGATAAATCATCAGGAATAAAATTGTGATTTTCTTCTTCATTATCAAGGTCTCTTAAAATTACACCTTTCTCACGAGTAATTGATAGTAAAGGCAAATCTGTTCTATTCCTTTCAGCAACATTATTTAGAATTGAAGCAAGTCTTTCCGCTTTCCAATCATTAGGAATCTCTCCAATCCATTCCACCCCCGAATCTTTATACCCAGGATATTTTTGTATGTTAGATATCATTGGCTCTATTGCTTAGGTTTTTAAATTCTTCTTCTAGTTCTTCTATGGTTGGCAAACTGCTTTTCAGTTCTTCAGGCAATATTTCTGTAAAGCTAAACTCACTTACCCCAATTGGCTTGCCAATATCCCTTAAGGCAAATTCGGCTTCTATATTGTTTTTATCTCGGCACAACAATATACCAATAGATGGTTTGTCGTCGGCTTGCTTTAGCAGTGTATCTACTGCCGATAAATAAAAGTTTATTTTGCCTGTATACTCTGGCATAAACTTGGTGTTTTTTAGTTCTATTACCACATAACATTTTAGCTTAATGTGGTAAAATAATAAGTCGATATAATAATCTTGATTGGCTATTTCAATGTGGTATTGTTGCCCCACAAAAGCAAAACCTTTACCCAATTCTAATAAAAATTTTGAGAGGTGTTTTACCAATTGATTTTCTAAATCACGCTCTTTCATTTGGCTAGTCATACCCACAAAATCAAAATTATAAGGATCCTTCAAGGTTTGCTGGGCTAAATCCGACATTGGTTCAGGCAATGTATTTTTAAAATTGCTAATCGACTTTCCTTGTCGCTCGTACAATTGCGATTTTATTTGCAAAGCCAGTGTTTCTCTTCCCCAAGCATTTATTAATGTTTGCTCAATATAAAATTGGGCTACAGGTATATTTATCGATTTGGTAAATATTAGGATGTTATGCCCCCAAGGAATTTGTTTTAATTGGCCAACAAGCTGTTGACTAATTTCAGCTGGTTGTTTATCAGACTCTTGCAATTGGCCAACAAGCTGTTGACCAATTGCAGGTTCATAAAATAAATAGAAGCTGCGGCAGTATTTAAGATTGCTAGTAGACAAGCCTTTCATATCAGGAAACTCGGCTTGTAAATCTTTAGATAATTGCTCAATAAATTTTGTACCCCAAGCCGTATGCTTTTCAACAATCATTTTACCTAAATTCCAATAAAATTCAATTACAACAGCATTTACTGCCAGCCCAGCTTTCATTTGGGCAGCACGAATTTTTGATTTTACTTCAATAATCCAGCTTTTATAATCTTTATCTATTCCAGTATCCATTAGGCTAGATTTAAAATTTCACGAATTAAACCATCACTCAATTCTTCCAGCTTCAATATATCTGCACTTACTTCTTCAATATCTCGCAATGGTTTATGGCGGTAGAAGTATTTATTAAAACTTATTTCATACCCAATTTTGGTAGCATCTAAGTTAATCCAAGCTTCTTCAACATGGGGCTTAACCTCACGCAAAAAGTAGTTGTAAATATTTTCTTTCAAAGGCACATTTTCGGTATCTCGCAATTCGCTTTCCGTTTCGTATTCTTGGTATTCGCCTTTTTTGGCAGTAGCAAAATAACCATAGTTAGCCAATTCGCTTTCTTTACAATCCAGGTGTGTTAGCAACTGTTCCAGTTTATCACCTGTAAGTTTGGTAGTGCCTTTTATTACTTTTTCGGCGCTGGCATCGTACCAACTCACCGCATTGAGAATGGCATTTTTTTCGGAGCTTGATAGTTTTATCTTTTTGGCTTTCAATACCTCCTCTACTTTCTCTCTGAAGATATTAAAGTCGTTGAATTCATCACGGCCAATTGCTTTCATTAATTCGGTGGCGGTGTTCAATAAATCCAACTGCTTTTTCCAAAGGGCTTCACTTACCAAGGTTTTGCTTTGTTTGGCATTTAGGTTCAGCTCATTTTTTTCGCACCAATCGCTTATCTCTTTTTCGTGTTTGGCTATTTCTGTGTATACCTTTTCGCCATAGGTTTCAAACACCCAAGCCATTGGTTCACGCAAGGATTTATCAAAACGCAATTCGGCAATACGCTCTGCGGTAAACTGTGCTTTTAAGCGCTTAGGGCGTTCAATGGTAACTTTATAATAGCCAAAATCGGTATTGTCAAATAATTTCGCCGCTAGGCCTTGTTCTTCTTTGGTTTCAGGATGAATTGCACGATCAACAGCTTGCATATTTTCATATACAGATACTATTTCACGAATATGTTCAGGCGCAAATTCGCAATTCTTATTGCCTAAATTTTTACGCAGTTTACGGTACAATAAACCTGCATCAATCAACTGTACTTTGCCTTTGCGAATCTTTGATTTGTTATTGCTTAAAATCCAGATATAGGTAGTAATTCCGGTATTGTAAAATAGGTTATTGGGCATTTGCACAATGGCTTCTAGCCAGTCGTTCTCAATAATGTACCTACGAATATTACTTTCGCCACCACCCGCATCACCCGTAAATAAACTACTACCATTATGCACGGAAGCAATTCTTGAACCCAAAGGACTTTGCGTAATCGACTTCATTTTATTCACCATCTCCATCAAAAACAGCAATTGTCCATCAGATGAACGTGGCGTGGCATCTGCGTCTCCCTCTTCTCCCCAATAGTTCTTTAATTTAATTTGAAACCTAGGGTCAATAATATCCTTGCCATCTTTAATAAACTTTTGTTCACTTGCCCACGATTTTCCATAAGGAGGATTGGAGAGCATGAAGTCAAAATTATGACCAGCAAATTCATCGGTACTTAGGGTTGAACCAACACGAATATTTTCGGGATTATTGCCCTTAATCATCATATCCGATTTACAAATGGCATAAGTTTCATCATTTATTTCCTTGCCATATAAATATACATCGCCTTTTGCTTTAATAACCCCTTCTTCATCCTTTACAAAATTTTGCGATTCGGTCAACATTCCACCACTTCCACAAGCTGGGTCGTAAATTGTAATTACAGGTGGGAGTTTGTCTTTTACGGGTTCAAAAATAATATGGGTCATTAAGTCAATTACCTCTCTAGGCGTAAAATGCTCTCCTGCCTCCTCGTTATTATCTTCGTTAAACTTGCGAATGAGTTCTTCAAACACATAACCCATTCCAAGGTTTGTTAAGGGCGGTAGTTTTCGACCATCAGGATCATTCTTTTCAAACGGTGTAAGGTTTATATAAGGCGAGGTAAATTTCTCTAAAACGTTTAGCAAAACATCCTTAGATGCCATGTGTCTTATCTGACTTTTGAGTTTAAATTTTTCAATAATCTCTTTTACATTTCCACTAAAGCCATTCAAGTAATCTTCAAAGTTAGCTTGAAGAATTTGTTGGTTATTGGTAGCAGTGTCGTGCAAGCGCTGCAAAGTCCAAGTACTGGTATTATAAAACACATAACCACTGGCTTGTCGTAATCCATTTTCATCCCATTCTGTAAATTGGGCTTCCTCTTTTTGAAAAACCAATTCCTCCAAAACGGCCTCCTTAGTTGGCTCAAGCAAAGCATCTAACCTTCGTAGCACCACCATGGGCAATATTACATCCCGATATTTCCCCCTCACATAAACATCCCGCAAACAATCGTCGGCTATAGACCAGATAAAGGATATTGATTTATTGTGTACTGCTTGGTTCATTTTTTATTTGAATTTATTTTTTTAATTGGGCAGAATTTAACCCAAATTCAAACATTTTAAAAAGTTTATTAAACTCATTTTTGAGAGTACATCCAAAGAAAAGTAAAAATAGGCGAAAATATTATAAAATGATAAATGAATTTAACTATAAAATAATATTTTACTCTAATCCTTAACACTTCAAAATCACCTAATTTAAAATACTCTCTTTTTTTTATTTTAAAAACATCATAATCAATAGGCTCATGATTTTCAACGCCAAGTAACACCTTCTCATAACTTTCTGAAATGCTCATCAAAGATTTATTCCTAGACTTTTCATTTTTATAAAACCTCCATTTATTGTAAAGTTCTCCAATTTCAAGTGCACAATCATGAAATTTAACAGATCTTAAACTGTATTCATTTGCCATTTCTAATTGTCCAAGCACTAAAATTAAAATAGAAAGAGAGGTGGTTATTAAACCAATTTCAGAGTTTGAAAAAGGAATTTCTACACCATATACGCTGCACAAATTTACCACAATAACATATATTGAAAGCATTCCAAGTGAATAGGTGGATAGTCTTCCCTTAGTTTTCAATCTATGACTTGCAGCAAATCTTGCCCCTTTTGTTGTCCATAATTTTAGGTTTAACTCTTTGCCAAAATCTCCATCTAAATAACTTTTACCAGAGGTTCCAGAATCTGGCAACTTAGAGGGTTCATTAATTTTTTTATTTTTTGCCATTTCTAACCTACCTCTCTGCATCAATATTGAACCATGGTTGAAAATACCCAATAGAAAAATCTTCTAGATAGAACCTATCTTCAACGTTATCAACTTTGATAATTTTTATAAAAACTGAATCTTTAAAAAAGTCCAAAGCATTTTCCTTGCCAGGACTAATTAAACCTTTTGTATTTCTAAGCAATTGCTCCAAGCCAGCTCTAAATTGATTTGATGTAGAATTCTTTTTGTAAACTAAATTATCATTTGGGGCACCTAAAAACCAATTATTGTCAGACAAAACACCTAAATGCTGACTAAGTCTTTTACCAATTACGGTTGATTTTCCAATGTATAATGGAATATATTTTTCATCCTTATTCCAATTCCAAACAACCTTATGCGAAACCTCATTACTTTTGGATTTAACAGACAATTTAAAATTTAGCTTATCAAAATTAGGACATGCATCCTTTTTTAACCAAATGCCATAAAGACCTTTAGTATCTTTTAATTCATTTAGCGTTCCTTTACTTTTCAAAATCTCACTAAGTGAAATTAAATTGTCCTTTTTTCCATTAGGAATAAAATTCTTTACAGATTTTAAATGTTCTCCAAATGCCATATTCTTTATTATTTATAGGTTTTTAATCAAAAACTAATTTTTAAATCTATTTCCAGTCTCATCTTCAACCTTCCAAAACCCCTTATTCATATTCAAATCTCTATAACTAGGATGAATCATATACACACAAGGAATTTCATTGGCTTCATTTTTTATATAAGGCTTTAAAGCATTTTCAATTCTGATTACCTCAATAAATTTCAGGTTCTTAATTTGTTTTTCATTCAAATCTTTACTTAATCCATAAGCCACTTTACCTAAGAAAATTATTTTCCTTGGGTTAAGCACTTTAATTTGAAGCTCCAAAAACGACTTACATTGACCAACAAAATCAGTATCAGCCAATGAAGTTGAAACACCTACATTACCTTTTTCAGTATTTCTTAAACCCATTAAATAATTCGAATAAAAGCAGTGCTGAGGATTTACCCCAAGGTTATTTAACATAGGCATTAACTGTCGCCAAGTACTTTGAGATTCTGTATTCTCCCCTTTCCCCTCAACCCTTTTTTTATAATCTTTAAGTGTGCCAAAATCTTGCCCAATAATTAAGGCCTCCACCTTTGGAAGTATAAAACTGCCATCAATTGTACCCGTGCAGGCTGGAAAAAACCCTTGCTTTAATGTTTGCTCAAAATCAAACGTTGTCTCTTTAGGGTAAATAGTAAAATGTTGCTGCATCGCAGCAAACAAATCTTGTGTATTCATATTCATATAAGATTTCCTAATTAATAAATTTTGGTAGTTAATACCGTGAATATTATCTCAGATTGTTTTTAGCAAGAAGATTCCTTTGCTAAATAATTTCTGTTTAAACAATTCCAATTCATAAGCTTATTTATATTTTGGTTCAGCCAAAATACTATTTATGAATTACAAAAACAACCATACTGTTTTTCAACTGCTAAATAACTATTAGATAAAAGCATTTTTATTTTGCATTATTGGCTCAGACCGAAAATATATTTTAAACAACCTAAATTATTTGGACTTTCAATCAACTCCCCTACCCAATCAACCTAACTATATCCATATTAACCTCATTAAATAGTTCAGGCAATGTGCGCTTGTCATCTGCGTTTGCGTAGGAGTCTAATTCGATGAAGTGGAAACTTGGGTGGTTTTTGAATTTGTTAAATATGCGATTGATGAGGGTTTTGGTGCCTGTTCTTTCAAAACTAAACGGGAGGATGCAAATGGCTGTGAAGGTTTGATTTTGTTTGGTTAAGTGTTTGGCAAAATGTTCCATTAAATGGGTTCCGGTATATCCTCCTATTCCGGCAATGAGTATATGATGAGCTTTTGGTTCAAACAGTTGATAAAGGCTTGGTGGTACTTGTAATGGACCTTTCATATCAGGGGTAAAAAACACTCTACCTGTTTTGGTAACTCGTGAGGTTCCTGGTGCTTGAAAAGTTGTAAAATTTATTGCTGGAGGTAGATTCTCTCGATTTGGATATGACAGGCAATTATAACGCTCTGCAACTCCAAAGGCTTCTAAAGCAATAACTATATTGCTGCCTGCTCCACCAAATCCAATGAGGTGTTTTGGTAATTGTTGTTCTATGTTCATTCTCGTAATTTTTAATACAAAATAAAAATAGGAGAACGCCAAAGATTGTCGTGTAGAGTTTACTATTTATATAATTTTAAGGCAGATTTAAGTGTATCTAATACTTCCTTTTGAAGACTCTTAGGTTCAAGCACTTTTACTTGATCACCCATCATAAGAATGCGTTGTATTAATTCAAAATTTGGTATTAGGTTCAGCGCAAAAATTACCCCTTCATCCGAATCTGACTCTATGTGTTGAGAGGCATGCAAGGGCGAGCTTTCTAAGTATTTTGCTTGCAAATGTGTAAGCAATAAACGTATCTTCTCTACTGTTTGGTTCTCGTAATTTAAACCGATTATTTGCTCAAACTTTTGCCTGATTTCTTTGGTGTTTTTAGCAGGAAAAGTTTTAATATCTACCTGCAAATCCAAAATTCTATCGCAGCCAAATGTCCTGCATTCATCGTTTTTTAGCAAACCTACTAAGTACCATCTATATTGATATTGCTTCAACAAAATAGGTTTTAAAGTGAACTGAGTAATTTTTTCTGTATGATAATTAAAATGATGAAAATGAATATATCTTCTGTTTTTAATTGAAAATAAAATATCCTTAAAAAACTCCATTCCTTTAGAGCTTTGATTGACATCAAAATGCAAATAACTACTCTGCTTTTCCGACTGGTTTTTGCTTTCTATTTCGAGTCCTGTATATTGGGCTAAATGCAAAAAGTTTAGTAATGCATCTACTTCTTTGTCGTTAGAATTCTCAAAATAATAGCCCTTTTCAGTTTTATTATAAATAATCTCTAATCCAAACTCATGGCGCATTTGTTCGAGATAACGAGAAATGGTTCGTTCTGATTTGGCCAAATCATGATTGGCCAAAAACAGCCTCATGTCGGACAATGATGTATATTTTTGCTTACGAAGTTTTTCAATAAGCAAAGCATAAATATGGATGATTGCATAGGTATTCATGCTGTAATAATACAAATACCGCTATAATATTTTATGTTTGAACCAAAACTAATCCTATCAAAAATCTAATTAGCGTTTTATTATTATTACTGTTCTCGATAGCAAATGCTTGGGCTCAGAAAGAATGGACATTAACCAAAAACACCGAAAACATTCAGGTTTACGTGCGTGATTATCCGGGGTTGGCTATTAAAGAATTGAAGACGGTGGCATTGTTTGATTGCAGTGTTCAAACCTTGGTAGCGCTTATTACGGATATTCCGGAGCAGAAAAATTATCAGTTTGGTTGCAAGCGCTCGGAGGTTTTGAAGAGAATAAATAGGTTCGAACAGATCTATTACCAAGAATTGTATGTGCCGTGGCCTTTCGAGAATAGAGATGGTGCTTTTAGACAAACGGTAGATAATTTGTCTACCAACAAGGAAGCCTTTATTCTAGCCAAAAGTGAAAGCGATTATCTTCCAAAAAACAAAGCTTTTGTGAGGGTTCCTTTTATGAAAGCGAGATGGCATATTACTCAAGTTAATGAGCATACCTGCAAAGCAGAATACATTATTGCGGTTGATCCGGGAGGGGTAATTCCGGCTTGGCTCATCAATTTATTTATAGATAAAGCGCCGCTAGAATCTGTAAGAGGCATGAGGAAATCGCTTTTGAAAGAGCGGTATTTGAGGCGGTGAGCGGTTAATGAGAATCCAATTTCCCCAAATACTCCCTCGCCAACTCTAAATGCTTCTCGCGCTTCTCGGGTGCCATTTTATCAAAGGTTCGAACCAACATACCGAGGCGTGGGTTTTGCAAAAAGAAATCTCGCTGCTTATCCATAAAATGCCAGAAAAGGGCATCCCATATTTGTTGCCAATCGCCTTTTTTATAATCGCCCATTTTGAGGAGGTAATTGCTGCCACTTATGTAGGGTTTTGTTGCCATAAGTCCGCCATCTGCAAACTGACTCATCCCATAAACATTAGGCACCATTACCCAATCGTAAGCATCTATAAATAGTTCCATAAACCACTTATACACTTCATCTGGATCAAACTCACATAAGAGCATAAAATTACCCAATACCATCAAGCGTTCTATGTGATGCACATAAGCATGTTTAAGCACCTTTTTTATGGAGTTATCTATAGGTTCAATGCCGGTGGTACCTGTATAAAACGAAGCTGGAATTTTTCTTTTAAAACCCCAATAATTCTTAGTACGTTCTTGTTTACCAACTTGCTCGTACACGGCTCTAATAAACTCCCGCCAGCCCATGAGTTGCCTAACAAAACCTTCTAATGAATTGATAGGCACATCGTGCATTTGCGCATACTCTATGCTTTTTGATACCACATATCCTACTGGCAATAAACCAATGTTTATGAGCGGACTCAATACACTATGATGAAGCACCAATTCTTGTAAAAGCAAGGCATCTTCGTACGGACCAAACTCGGCAAATCGTTGTTGCAAAAAAGTATTCAGCCACTGCTTACTTTCTTCAAATGTGCACGGATAAAAACTATTCGCAGCAAGCTGTCCGGGATTAGCAGCAAAATGCCTTTCTACATAATTTGTAGCCTCTGTATAATAGTTATTAGCAGGCAAAAAAGCAGTAATCGGAGCCTGTTTTCCCTTGGGATATTTGAGCCTATTTTCATCGTCGTAGGACCATTTTCCACCTAAAGGTTTGCCAATGGTATCTAATAGAATATTTCTTTTCTTACGTTGAAACTGATAATAATCTGTTTGAAACATGCGCTTTTTTCCAGCAAAAAAATCAGCATTGTCTTTACTCGTATTTAAGAACAAAGGCGACACATGTTCTACCAAAGAAATATTATGCTTGTTTGCAGCTTTTATTAATCGCTGTTTGAGCCAAGTATCTGTTGGATCAATATAATGAAACGTATCTGATTGTTCGGCTATTTTATCACGAAAGAAATGCCTGATATCACTAGCAGCATCAATACTTTCAACGTAAACCACTTCCTTGTTTAACGATTGCAAATAGCTCTTATAAAATTGCATACTTGCCCTATGAAAAGCTAGCTTTTGTTTATGAAAAGCATACTGTTTAAAAAACAAATGTTCTTCTATTACATATATCGTTGAGCAGGTATCTAACAATACGCTCTGCTCAAACAATTGGTGCGGAAATACTAATCCTATCATGCTTTTATATTATTACGGTTGCCGCTGCATCTTTTGCTGCAATACTTTACTTCATCCCATACCTTCTCCCACTTTTTGCGCCAAGTGAATGGGCGGTGGCAGGTAGGGCAGATTTTGGTTGGTAGATGCTGTTTTTTCATTTTATATTATATACGTCGGGGCGGATAATTATCCGCCCTTACGCCCTTTCGGGGTGGGGAGGCGGAGGTGTGTTTGGCGAGGATCCGCTGGCCTTCGGCCTTTACAGATTTAGTTTTTTTGAGTGCATACATCACATCACTTGCGGCCTTTCGGGTGGTTTCCATTTCTATGATGGGATTCGGATAGTCTTTGCCTATCTCCACACCATAAAATGTTTGATCCATAAAACTCATTTTCCATGGTTCATGCACCAATGAAGCAGGCAAATTTGCCAATTCTGGGAGCCACTTTTTAATAAACAGGCCCTCTTCATCATGACTATAACTATTCTTTATAGGGTTATACATTCGTATGGTATTTACGCCCGTGAGGCCCGCTTGCATCTGTATTTGCGGGTAATGTATACCGGGTTCATAATCTAAAAAATTGCGCGCTAAGAAATGCA
>JAKRSG010000126.1 GCA_022402405.1 Bacteroidia bacterium
TTAGAAATTCGCGATACCACAGCCGGATTTGTTGGGTATAAAAACAGAGTACTTAGCACCATTGCTCTCGACGAAATAAAATTTAGAGGCTATGCCTTTCAAATAGAAATGAAATACACAGCCCATAAACACGGCTTTAAAATAGAAGAGGTACCTATCATTTTTACCGACCGTACAAAAGGAGAATCCAAAATAAGTAAAGGCATCATCCAAGAAGCCATCATCGGTGTGGTGAGTATGAAGATAAAATCTTTCTTTAAGAAGTATAATTAATTATGAAGTATGAAGTATGAATTATGAATGAAAGACAAATTCTGCTTTCATTCATAATTCATAATTCACTCTTGCTTTACAAGCTTCCTGAAATAACTTTTATTTCCAGCGGTAATTTTGGCGATGTAAATCCCTATGGGAAGATTATTTAATTCAAATTCATTTGTGCCAGCTAAACCTTTACCTTTATAAACTCTTATACCTAGGCTATTTAACAATTCAAAATCAAAGTTTTGTTCACAGGAAACTTCTATGGTGTTTAGGAATGGGTTGGGATGGACTTTTATGTTTGGTATTGACTCTAATGGTTGAATATTATTTGTTAAACTATCAAATTCAATATCCCAAATTTTAGAATATAAAACATTACAATTTTCCTTTGAAGTAATCAAGAGTGAAAGGTATTGATTGTGCTTGTATGTAAAGTCAAAGCTTTTCATCTTTAAAATTCCAAAAAGAGTGTCACCAACTATGCTTATCGTTTCATAAACAAAATGATTGAGATCTCTACCATGGATTTTAAAATCAATCATCAAGGAACTGGCATCATAGCCATTAAGTGCTATTTTGAAAGGTACTGAAATGGTATCTATTTTAGTGCTAATTATGAATGTATTATTTGTAATAAATTTATCATCTAAAAAAGTAAAATCTGATATTGGTTTTATCAATGAATCTACAAAAATTGAATGAAATGACTCGCCAATTTGGATTTCTCCACCAATTTCTTCTATTTGTCCTGTAGTAGAAATTTTAAACCTATGAAAGCCTTGAGTTAGGCTTTTGGGATAAATTGTTAGTAATGGTTTAGTGTTATTTTTAAATAATATTTTATCCGTATATTGAGAATCAACTATCAAATTAAATTTTGTAAAAAATTCAGATATATTACTTTGAAGTATTGGAATTTCGAACAAATCTAAATGTTTGCTAATACAGGTATTAAATTCAATAATAGGAGAACTTGACTTTTTCAATGAAAATCTATCAAAATCGAAAATTTCGAATAACAATTTAAAGTTTGAATCATTACCAAAAACCTTTGCACTTTGTTCGAAATAAACTTTAAAAAAATAGCTCCGATTTGGGTCTTCAAATGTTACCAAATAAGGGCCATAATTAAACTGCATTTCACAATTAACAGTACCACTATCATTCAAATCTAAAATTATGGGATTAAACATCGTATCTCCCCAATATAATATAGCCTGATTTGGTATTACTGCATTTTTAGCAAACCTACAATCCAATGAAATTTGAAATTGTTTTGGAAAATTTGTGTGGCAATTTAAACATTCAACATTAACTTTTGCATCAATTATTTGATTAACTTGAGACTTTAAATCCAAATTTAGAAGGTTTAAAAATAATAAACTAAGAATCTTAAAATTCATGCTATTTGTTTATTACAAATTTAACTCTACTAATTTCACTATTACCTTTAATCTTAATACTTAATAGGTAAAATCCATTTTCTAAATTTTCTAAATTTAGTTTTGAATTTTGTTCATCAAAATTAACGTTCTCAATTTGTTTACCGCAAAAATTAAACAAATTCAAAAACTCAATTTCATTTCCAAATCTTTTGTCCAAATCCAAAATTAAAAAATCTTGAGCTGGCACTGGATAAACTAAAAAGCCCTTTTCATTGTTTGTCAATTGTTTTTTTATAGATAAAGGTGTGCCTTCCATTTGGAATTTTAATATAAAACCATCATTAACCCCGCCATTAAAAATATTTGAAAAATCTCTTACTGGCTTAAAATCACTGCTGTTGGTATTACCTATAAAATAAACATTTAGTTCATGACAAGAAGCCGATAAAATTTCATCCTCTCCATTACCTGCAATATGACTACCGCCTCCTATATAAGTACTCCACTTTAATGATAAATCTTTATCAAAGGAGGCAATATATCCATCTTTGTATGTATCATTTGCATTGCCTAATAAATTGTTAACATATAGCAAATTTGATTGCCCACTCGGAATAGGAAAATTAGAAGACCTAGTATTACCTCCAGTAAAAATATTATTTCCCAAACCTCTCCTTAAACTTGCTAAAGCAAATCCCTCATCACCACTTTGACCACCCAAATAACTTGAATATTTAAGTGAACCATTTGGGTTTAGTACAGAAAAAAAAGCATCTCCAAATCTATTTGCGCCATTACCACCATAACTACTTTGAGAATAGGAGCCAGATGGAGCTAGAAATGGAAAGGAGCTAGTAGTTTGAGTAAAAC
>JAKRSG010000127.1 GCA_022402405.1 Bacteroidia bacterium
CCATTGAGATGTTTTTTTCTTCATACACCGCCTCTAACTCTGTATGAAATAAACGTAAGATAGGGTTACGAAAACGCTCGGCTTCAATACTAATCCATTTACTTAAGTTGTTTTCTGGTATATCGTTTACATATACGGTTTGCTCTAACGAAGTAAAAGCATTGGTTCCTTGTGCGCCTATGCTTTGCATCAATTTATCGTACTCGTTGGCAATGGCGTACTTAGAAGCAATGCCGCTCACAGAGTCGATCTGACGATAGATTTTTTTGCGTGCAGCCTCATCGGTAGTCTTATTATACAATTCGTATAAAGCATCAATTTTATCTAATTGCACTTTCTCCTTTTCCCAATCTTTGGTGCCATATTTATCGGTACCTTTAAACAACATGTGCTCTAGGTAATGAGCTAATCCGGTATTATCGGCAGGGTCGTTTTTACTTCCTGCTTTGGTAGCAATATAGGTTTGAACCCTAGGCTCTTTTTTGTTAATAGCCATCATTACTGTTAATCCGTTTTTGAGAACATAGGTTCTCACTTTCATCGGGTCGTTTTTTACCACGGTATAGGAGTATTTACCATCGGCAGATTGTATGGTTTCTTTGCTAAAATCTTTGGTTTGGGCATCGGCTTGAACCAATAAGCCAATAAAGGCAATAAGGATAAAAATCTTTCTCATGTATAAATATAAAAGTTTGGCAATTTAGGGTTTAAATGTATAAAAACGTATTCAAATAAAGTCCTTTTTTTAAGCGGTTTAATTCCCTTTATTTGCGGCATGACGTGCGGTTATGTTTGTCCACAATGCGAGGGTAGAACCTACTTAGAAGATGGTAGTGTTTGCGATTATTGCTCGCAGGCGGAGGAAAAGAAAGAGAAGGAGAAGGAGAAAGAGAAGGAGAAAGAGGATTAGGGAAATTCCATAGCCCCTAGCTTCAGTTAGGGGATTCTGGATATTGCAAAAAAATCACTCGAACAAACAATAGAATCATCGAAGCATTCTTATTTCTTGAGCACCAAAATCCGCCATTTTTCCTGTAAGTCTTTTTTAAACGCTGCTTTTAAACCCAACTCATTCGCCATGTTAGTGATTGCTTCCAACTGAAATTCGCTTATTTCAAAATACAGCTCTTGGGCATTTGGGTTCAGACAAAATGCTTTGGATATTTTTCGATAGAATAGTATGGTATCATCCGATGCTACGAACAAGGCCAAATGTGGTTCGTACTGCAAAACATTTACGTGCATCTGTGCTTTTTCGGCTTCGCTAATGTAGGGCGGATTGCTCACCCAAATGGCAGCCTCTGTTTGTTTCAGGTAGTTTAAGCCCGTTTCATCTAGCACAGATAGTCGTTCAAATTGAATGGCTAACTTTAATTGCGTTGCATTGTATTGGGCTGTTTTAATAGCCTCTTCCGAAATATCTAGCGCAAAAAGGCTCGGTTCAACCAAAGCTTTTTTGAGGGCCAAGGCAATGCAGCCGCTGCCGGTACAAATATCTATAATCGCTGTAGGTTTAGGTTCAGCCCAAGTTTGGTAGCTTGTAATTACGGCCTGAACCAACTCCTCCGTTTCTGGTCGCGGGATGAGTACAGTGGGATTTACATGAATGAGCAAATCCATGAAATAAGCGTAGCCCAACACATACTGAATAGGTTCACCGCTTAAGAGGCGATTTTTGAGTGTATTGAGTTGCAGCTCTTCGGTAAAACTAAGTTCTTTACTAAAGAGATGAAGATGGGCTTTTTTTATTAAAAGAATATCTTCATAAAGCCAATACATAAGCTCTTTGGCCTCGTTTTCTGGGTACAATGCTTGCATTTGTAACACAGATTCATCAAAGTATTTTACGATATCCATTGGGTAGCAATAGTAGGGAAAATTTCGCACATTGAGATGCTAAAATCCGTGTTTTTGCTGACATATTTAGTTATTTATCAGGTTAGAAGTTCTATCCTTTCCGAAACCATTTTTCTTAATTCACTTTTATGTTTTGTTGGCAGAAAAGAATTATCTATCCACCAATTTAATTTATCCAACTTATCAATAAATAATTGGTAGCAATTCTGAATTTGTTTGTCTGTTAATTTTAAAAACTAATCCTTGCTTCATAGCTAATCCGTTTATTGATTTTCGATTAAGAATATATCTGAATGAGTAATTATTTCGGTCAGTTTATCATCGGGTTTTCGATGATAATGTATTACGTTATTGTTTGGGACGAATTTCCAAGCGGTAATTTTATTTTCTTTTTTGTCAATAATTTCCTCTATGATAATTCCATATTTAACTACTTTATTGAATAATGTGACTTTTACACCTTTGTTTAAATAATTCCAAAATATGTATTATGGGTCAAGTTTTTGTTTGTTTGGGGTTAGTTGAAAACCAAATAAATGAAGGACCTGTTCAACCTTGTTTAACTGCAAACTTGGCTTGCCTTGTTCTAACTCACGAATAAAGCGAATTCCCACACCCGCTTTTGTTGCAAGTTCTTCTTGGGTGATACCCAGTTTTTTTCTTTGAAATCGGATAAATGGCGAAAGATTATTCATTTTATTATACCTTTATGGGTGCAAATACAGTAAAATATCTAATATGCGTACCGTTCGGGTATAAAATGTTTTAAAATTGTGAATTTAGTCCTTTTCGGGTGTAATTTTTTGAAATTTTGAGCTAGCGGTTTCGTTCAAAGCTTTCTGCCATCAAAAATTTTCTACCATAAATGAGATGAAATTTTACAAAGTATAGGCTCAATCCATTACAAAATTAGCTGATTGATGGTATATATTTGTAATACTAAAAAAGATAAAGACTGCCCGGCAGTAAAAAATAATTAAATTTTTTAAGCAAGCATCTTTGTTAATACCAATTATCAACTAACCTTTCTAAATGCCTATGAAGAATATAATTATTGATGAAAAATGTAAGTCGCCAGAGTTGTATTTTATAACAAAGTTGCCAGTAGAAATTAGCAAAAAAGCAAATCAACCTATGCAAGAAAATCAAACAAGTCTCAATATTTATCCAAATCCAACAAATGGAACGGTTTGGATTAAAGGTTTTTCTGAAGCTAAGTCGGTGCTAGATTTAACGCTCATTGACATATTAGGAAGAAAAGTTTTTGATGCTTCTACATTTGATGCAAATAAACCTATAGATTTAAACCAAATAGCCCCGGGCATTTATTATCTTCTTGTAAAAGGTTCTGGTATAGACCAAAAGTTTATGCTTATAAAAGAATAGATATGAAACGTAAAATATTCATCATATTGTTTCTCTTTTTTTTCTACTACAAAGGGTTTACCCAAGCCTTTTCTCCATTTGTTCATAAGTATAATGCAACCTCAGATTGGAATGCAATTAGTCTATTTAATGATACCATTTATTTTAATATTGGCACCTTTTCTTTCGATGATGGATTTGGATATATGATTGTTAAAGTGTCTAAAGACTTAAAATACGGCTCTATGGTACAGAATTTAAATGGGTCTATATACGGCAATATGAGGGTGTTAAATAATAGACTTATTGGGAGTAGTACTGTTAGTGATTATAAAAACACCTATAATTCTCAAGTTACTATATTTGATGGTACTAATAGGCAAACAGGGCCATTAATATTGGGTGATACGTCAAATACCTTAGAAGATATCAATACCCTAAACCAAGATATCTTGGTTTGTGGTTCTTATACAGGTCGTCCATTCCCGGGTTATGTTTGGCGAGAATCTGGTTTTTTGGCGCGGTATAGTTTAGCAGGTATAAAGAAATGGGAGCGCTATTACCGTAGAGAATGGAATGGTTTTAAATCTGCTGTTTTTGATTATGTTTATCATACCAGAAATAATCAAATATTAGTTATTGGTCGTTCGCACTTCGAAAATACGGCATCGCAATATCAAAAGAGAGTCATTACTGCCATATTAGATACGAGTGGAAACTTATTGGAGGCAAATAGTGAAATGGATACTTTTGGGTTACAATATGATCCTGTAAAACGGGCTAATGTTTTGCCAGATATTTCTTATGCTGGTAGTACCCAATTAAATGATAGTACCTATTGTGTTTTGCTTTATAATGGAATTGCTTCTCTTACTTTAGACCCTACTTGGGTGTTTTTTAATGATGAAGGAAAAATAGTTAAAACCAGAAAAGCATGGATGTTCAGGGATACGGTAAATAATCCTTTAGTTTTTAATGCAACATTCAAAGGTTTAGTAAAAAGCCAAACACGTAATGAATTTTTAGCTCATTGTTTTTTTGATGATTCTATTGATAGGCAGAGGATGCTTGTTTTAGATAATGACTTGTATATAAAGAAAGTTTACCCTGGGTTGCCTACCTACGATACTAAAAACTCTCATGCTGGATTAATGGCTTTTGTGCAAGATGAAGATAAGAATTTTTATCAGCTTAGATTTTTAGATATTGATTCTATTTCTTCTACATCTACATATGGCAGTCTTGTATGCAAACTAGACAGCAACGGTAAACTACTTTCCAACGGCCCCCTGTTTCCTGTGGGTATGCAAGATGCCAGAAGTTTAAGTGGTTTATTATTATATCCCAATCCAAGTGCCAACTCAGTTACGATAAACTATGAAGGCAAAGGAGAGTTAAACTTAGAAGTTTATTCTGTGGTGGGTAAATTAATAGACCAAACTAGTTTTAGCGAGACCTTAAGCTACGATTTAAGCAATAAACCAAAAGGTATCTATTGGTTTAAATGTACAGGTAAAAACGGTGCCTCCGAAACAAAAAAAGTGGTTCATTATTAAATTTTAAAAGGCAGCACTAGTTTGGTGCTGCCTTTTTTGTTTAATTTTAAAACAAGCTGACTTGATATAATACTTTGCCAACCATAATAGGATAGGGAGGACGTGATTTTTTTTGTTGTAAAAAATTACTAGATTTGAAATTATTATAGCTATGATAAAATCAGTTAAATTTATCGTTTTTGTTGGCATTACTGTGTTTAGTTTAAACCATGTAAACGCACAAAAATCGCCTGCTACTTTGGTTCAAACCGAAACCCAAAAAGAACTCACCGAAGCTCAAAAAATAGATAAGCTCATTGCATACGTAGAAGTTACAGAAGCCAAATTTGTGCGCAATGGCACTGAGTACAGCGGTGTAGATGCCGCCAAGCACTTGCGAATGAAGCGCGAGAAAGCGGGTAAAAAAATCACAACTGCCAGGCAGTTTATAGATTATTTAGCTAGTAAATCGAGCATGAGCGGCGAGCCCTATTTAATGAAATTTAAGAATGGTAGCACCTTGCCCGTGCGAGATATTTTATACCATCAACTCAAGAAAATGGAAAGCGTGCCGAGTTTAGTCGACTAATATTCCCAATTGGTTCACCAAACTTACCGTTTCTAAATTTTCGATGGCAATTTGATTGGGTTTAAAAATAAATTTACGTTCATATAGTTTAGCACGTGCATAATAACTCATCCAATACTCATTATTTAGGCCAAACAAAGCTTCTTGTATAGGTTCAATCTTAATATAGCTTAGAGGGGGCATTTGGTCTAAAAAATGACGCAGCACGCTGGTTTTTACTTCTTCTCCGTTATGCATTCCATAGCCTTTGCTGCTTACTAAAACACCCGTTAAATGCTCTTGAGTATAATTAATGGCATATACGTTCCACTCCCAATTTTTTTCTTCGTTTAGTTCATAAACCACACTTACCACTACGCCTGGCAAACTCTCTTCTATAATATCTTTTAACATGTTACAAAAATAAGATTTTACGCTATAAATTACTTCTAATATCGGTTTTGTTTTTTGAAATCCTGATAACAATTTCTAATGGCAAGCACCAAATCATAATCATTAGAATTGAGAATAAAATAATGGGGCATATTGCAATATTTTTTAAATTCGGCAATCTTATCATCTGCCAAGCCCGTGCTGCGTTTTATAATATCGTTGGTATATCGTTCGTCTACCAATTCTTGCTCATGGTACAGTTCCATTAATCGTTGCAGTTTATTATATTCTTGTAACTTTTTATTGCTACCCGCAAACATATCTGTTACCATAGAACCTGTACTGCCGCTAACCCACGATTGGTAATGGTTGTAGTTGTTAAGCAGCGGACTTGTTTTCAATATCACTGCTGCCTGCCTCGCCATACTGTCGCGACGTTTTTGATTGTAATTTACCTCCGCTTCTTTTAATCTATAAGTAGCTGCTTTTAGTCGAACACGAATAGGATCTGTAGCATTATTTCTTACATATTTAGCCACAGGTAAAACAAAATTTTGGTATCCAATTACAGAAAACACCAAGGTGTCGAACTCGCTCACTTGTATCCCAAATGCCCCGTATCTGTTGCTAATAAAGCGCTCCCCACCGGGCTTTTTTAAGATATTAGCCAAAGGTATTGTATTGGTTGTATCGCTCCCCAAAACATATCCTCTCAACAACATCGTTTTTGGTTCGGTCTGAGCCAACGCCGAATCAGCCAAACATATCAGCGTAAAAAGAAGGAATGCGAGAAACAATTTTTTCATGCACTGCAAAGAAATAGGTTCAAAACGAAGAAAACACATAAAGTTTTGGGCAATTTTGGATTCTATTCTGAAGCGTTTTTGTGTCAAAAAAAAAAGTGTTTTTGTATAAAATATGACAGAAAACTGAATAAGTTTATGGTTTTCAATATTATTCAAATTCAGGTCACTTATTTAGAAGTTTTCTAAATAGTATTTTTTTTAAACATGCATAGTCCAAATATGAAATGTGCTTATATTCGCGGCTGAATTGCATATTACGCCTTGGCAAAAAAAAATGTGACAGGGACTTTACAATTCACAATTTAATTGAAATAATTATTCCAAATAAATGAAGCTATCTAAACTATTAACATTAGCTGTTTCGATTTTTTTCTCCGTGCAACTGGCGTTTGCCGATGCAGCAGAAGGAGAAAAACTTTATCAAGCCAACTGTACGGCTTGCCATGCCCTCAATGAAAAAGTTGTTGGTCCGGCCTTAAAGGATGTTCACAAGAAGTACGACGCCAAGTGGTTACTGAAGTGGATTAAAAATTCTCAAGCTTTAGTTAAGGCTGGGGATCCTCAAGCCGTTAAGGTTTACAAAGAAAACAATGAGGCATTAATGACATCATTTGAGCAATTAAGTGATGCAGAAGTTAATTCTATCATTGATTACATTAAGCGCGAAAGCGAAGCTCCTGCTGCTCCAGTTACTGCTGGTACTGGAGGTTCTAGCACGGGTGCAGAAACTGTAGCCGCTTCAAACAATGAAGGTTCTGGTTTTTATACCAGCACAACTTTCTATGGTTTGTTGTTTATGGCAGCGGTATTAATCATCATCTTGTTTGTATTGTATCGTATTAAGTCGGTTGTAGAAGAATTATACATTCAAAAGCACCCAGAAGCATATGCTGCAGAAGTTGGTGAGCCAAGCATTAGCTGGAGAGAAAATCCGTTAGATTTTAGATATAAGCTGTTCAAAAAACACCCAGTTGTTGGAACTATCGTGGTTTCAATAGGCTTTATGTTGGTGTTTGGTTTATATGGTTTCGATTACGGTAATAAAGAAATTGGTGTTCAAAAAGGATATGCTCCTGCACAACCAATCAACTACTCTCATGAGTTGCATGCTGGTACTTACAAAATTAATTGTTTGTACTGCCATACAAGTGCAGCAGAGGGTAAGCAAGCCTCTATTCCTTCAGCTAGTACTTGTATGAACTGTCATGCTCATGTTACAGCTAAGGATAAATACGATGGAAATGTTTCTCCAGAGATTGCTAAGATTTATGATGCAGTAGGTTGGGATCCTGAAAAGCGTGCTTATGATCCTTCTAAGCCTCAAACTCCAATTAAATGGGTACGTATTCACAACTTACCTGATCATGCATACTTTAACCATGCTCAACACGTAAAAATTGGTAAGGTAGAATGTCAGGCTTGTCATGGTCCGATAGAAACTATGCCAGTTGTATCTCAACAAAGAAGCTTACAAATGGGATGGTGTATTAACTGTCACCGTGAAGCTAAGGTAGATGTAGCCAACAACGACTACTATGAAAAATTACATGCTGATTTGAAATTAGACGGTAAAGACTTTGTAACCGTTGCTCAAAATGGCGGACTAGAGTGCGGTAAGTGTCATTACTAGTTTAGAATTTTAGTTTAAGTAAAAGTATTTACAGTCTAACAGGAAAAAAATTATCAATGGAAAATAAAAATCAATACTGGAGAGGTTTAGAGGAGTTAAACAATGACCCTAAATTCTTAGCATCCAAAAAGCATGAATTTGCTGAAGGTATTCCTTTAGAGGAGGTTTTTACGGAAGAAGATGGTGGCTTAAACGCTAATCGTCGCGACTTCCTCAAATATTTCGGATTTAGCATTTCGGCGGTAGCATTAGCTGCTTGTAACAAAACGCCAGTTAAAAATGCGATACCTTATATAGTAAAGCCAGAAAACGTTACACCGGGTATACCAAACTGGTATGCGTCTACTTGTAACGCTTGTTCTGCAAATTGCAGTATCTTAGTAAAAACACGTGAGGGTCGCCCAGTAAAAATCGAGGGTAACACAGAATCACCTATCTTCAAAGGTGGTGCTTGTGCTTCGGGTCAGGCCAGCTTATTAGGCTTGTACGACAATGAGCGTTTACGCGGACCAAAATCAAAAGGTACAGATGCTACTTGGACAGCTTTAGACTCTGAAATTAAATCGGGTTTAGCTTCTTCAAAAAGCATTCGTTTAGTTACGGGTACAGTTAACAGTCCTTCTACCAAGAAGGCTATTGCTGCATTTATAGCTAAATATCATCAAGCACAACATATCCAATACGAAGCTAACTCTATGGGTGCAATTGCTGAAGCTAGCAAGCGTGCTTTTGGTAAAAACATCGTTCCAGGATATCGTTTCGATTTAGCCAAAGTGATTGTAAGTTTTGGTGCTGATTTCTTAGGAACTTGGATTTCACCAGTAGAATTTACTAAGCAATGGGCAAGCAATCGTAAAGCTGAAAACAAAAATATGAGTCGTCATATCCAATTAGAATCTCACTTATCATTAAGTGGTTCTAATGCGGATGTACGTTACCCAATTAAGCCATCTGCTGAAGGTGCTTATTTGGTAAGTTTATACAATAAAATCGCTGCTTTAGCTGGAGCTCCTGCTTTAGGAACTATGCCGGCTGTAGAATTACCTTTAGATGGTATTTCTAATGCAGCAAAAGAATTATGGGCAGCTAAAGGAAACTCTTTAGTGGTTTGTGGTTCAAACAATGTAGATTATCAGTTATTGGTTCATGCCATTAACACTATGTTAGGTAACAATGGTACTACAGTTGATTTCACTAACAGCAGCAACCAACATTATTCTGATGATGCAGCTTTCGAAGCATTCGTTAAAGATGTAAATTCAGGTGCTGTAGATGCAGCCATTTTCTACAATGTAAACCCTGTTTACAGTCACTCAAAAGGTGCTCAGTTAGCAGAAGGTATTAAGAAGTTAAAAATCTCTATTGCTTCTAATAGCAATTTAGATGAAACAGCTAGTGTATGTAACTACCATGCTCCAGATAATCATTTCTTAGAGTCTTGGAATGACAACGAACCTAAAGCTGGTTATTTCACATTCACTCAACCAACCATCTCTCCTGTGTTCAACACACGTCAGATGCAAGAAAGCTAATTAACTTGGGCTGATGCTCCTGCCAACTTCTACGATTATATGAAGTCGAATTGGGCTGCTAGCTTAAGTGGTGATGCTTGGACAAAAGCCATCCACGATGGTTTCTATCAGTCGGCACCAGCTGCGGTAACAGTAGCATTTAGTGCAGATTTAACGGGTGTAGTAGCTCCAGCTTACAACACTTATACAAATACAAAAACTAAGTTAGAATTAGAATTATACAGCAAAGTAGCTATTCAGGATGGAGCTCATGCTCACAATCCTTGGTTACAAGAAATGCCTGATCCAATTAGTAAGGTATGTTGGGATAATTATGCTAACATCAGTTCTGCAACTGCTAAAGAATTAGGTGTAAAAGATGGCGATGTTATCAATATCACTGCTAAATCTGGTAAGGTAGAATCGGTGCCAGTTTTGGTTCAGCCAGGGCAACCAAACAATGTAATTGCATTAGCTATTGGTTATGGTAGAACTGCTGGTGGTAAAACAGGTTTAAATGTAGGTAAAAATGCTTACGTATTTACTCCAGAAAATGGAGCTATTGAGGTAAGTGTTGAAAAGGCTGCTGGTGAATACGAGTTGGCTCAAACCCAAACTCACCATACCATTGAAGGAAGAGCTTTAATAAAAGAGGCTTCTTTAAATGAATATACAAAGGATGCTAAAGCGGGTAACCACGATCATCACAAAGCATTAAAAGAGAATGGTAATCTATTAACTCTTTGGGCTGAACGCGATAGTAAGGGTCACCGTTGGGCGATGGCTGTAGATTTAAATAAATGTACAGGTTGTGGTTCATGTGTGGTAGCTTGTAACGCAGAAAATAATGTACCTGTTGTGGGTCGCCAAGAGGTTATCAACCGTCGCGAAATGCACTGGATACGTATTGATCGTTACTACCGTTTCCGTAACAAAGAAAACAACAACATTACCAAAGAGAAAGAATACAACAACGAAGCTACGGGTGTAGATTTCGAAAATGTAAGTGTTACTTTCCAACCGTTAATGTGTCAGCAATGTGGTCACGCTCCTTGCGAAACTGTTTGTCCGGTATTAGCTACTGTACACAGCAGCGAAGGTTTAAACCACATGGCTTACAATCGTTGCGTAGGAACTCGTTATTGTGCAAACAACTGTCCGTATAAAGTTCGTCGTTTCAACTGGTTTAAATACAGAGATAATTCTCAATTCGATTTCAACTTCAACAACGATTTAGGACGTATGGTAATCAATCCAGATGTTACAGTTCGTTCTAGAGGGGTAATGGAGAAATGTTCGTTCTGCGTACAACGTATCCAAGCTGGAAAATTAAAAGCTAAGTTAGAGAACAGAACCATCGTAGATGGAGATATCAAAACTGCTTGTCAGCAAAGTTGTCCGGCCGACGCTATTATCTTCGGAGACATCAACGATGAGAAGAGCGAGGTAAGAAAGTATTTCGAGAACGATCGTGCTTACTTCTTATTAGAAGAGTACAATGTACAACCGTCTGTGGCATACATGACAAAAGTAAGAAACGTGAATGAAGACTTAGCCGGCGGCGGTCATCACGTAGCTGCTGCTCCGCATGATGCTTCCCATGCCAAAAAGGAAGTTGAATCTCATTCATAAACATAGTAAACAAGAAGTAACACATGTCATACGAATCACCAATTAGAGATCAGTTAGTAACCGGTGGAAAAACATACCGTGATGTCACAAGAGACATTACTCGTCCATTGGAAAATGCACCCACCAAAGGATGGTGGATTGGTTTTATCCTCGCCACGTTAACGTTGGGCCTTTGGATCGCTTCTACAACTTATACAGTAGTAGTGGGATTAGGAGCCTGGGGATTAAACAAAACCGTAGGTTGGGCTTTTGATATTACCAACTTCGTATTCTGGGTAGGTATTGGTCACGCTGGTACCCTTATCTCAGCCGTATTATTATTGTTTCGCCAAAAATGGAGAATGTCTATCAACCGTTCTGCGGAAGCTATGACTATCTTCGCGGTTATTTGTGCGGCCTCATTTATCTTATCTCACATGGGAAGACCGTGGGTAGCTTATTGGCCTATTCCACTTCCAAATGCATTTGGTACTTTGTGGGTTAACTTTAACTCACCATTGGTATGGGACGTATTTGCGATTTCTACTTATTTCTCAGTTTCATTAGTATTCTGGTATGTAGGTTTAATCCCGGATATCGCTACTGTAAGAGATAGAGCAACCACTGCTGGAAGAAAATTCTGGTATGGCTTATTTGCCATGGGTTGGACAGGTTCTACTCGTACTTGGCATAGATATGAAGTGATCAGTTTAATTTTAGCTGGTATTTCTACTCCGCTTGTATTATCTGTACACTCTATTGTATCTATGGACTTCGCAACCTCATTAGTTCCAGGATGGCACACAACCATTTTCCCTCCATACTTTGTGGCGGGTGCTATCTTCTCTGGATTTGGAATGGTATTAACCTTATTGGTTATTGCTCGTGAGGTAATGAACTACAAAGATTATATCACCGATGAGCACCTAGATGCTATGGCTAAAATTATCTTGGTAACAGGTACCATGGTAGGTATGGCTTATATCACTGAGTTCTTCGTAGCTGCATACTCAGGTGTAGAATATGAGCAATATGCTTTCTTAAATAGAGCATTTGGTCCGTACTGGTGGGCTTACTGGACAATGATGAGTTGTAACTTAATTGCTCCACAGGTATTTTGGTTCAGAAAGTTAAGAACTAACCCAACTTTCTTATTTGTTATGTCTATCATTGTAAATATTGGTATGTGGTTCGAGCGTTTTGTAATTATCGTAACTTCATTACACCGCGATTTCTTACCGTCTTCGTGGGCAATGTATACACCAACAATAACAGAGGTAAGTATTTTAATCGGTTCATTCGGATTATTCTTCTTCTTATTCTTCTTATTCATTAAGTTCTTACCTTCTATCAACATGGCAGAGGTAAAGAGTATCATTCCAACACATGGCCATCATGCACACGATAACCATTCGCACAGCAGCCATAACCACAATGTGGTAGAGAAAGGAGCATTACATGGAAACTAGTAAAAAATTAATTTTAGGGGTATACGATAACCCCGATAAAACATACTCTGTAACCAAAAAGCTTATTAGCAGCGGTTATAGCGTATACGATGTGTATTCACCATTTGCTATACATGGTTTAGATAGAGTAATGGGAGTTAAGCGTTCTCGTTTAACAGTAGTTGCTTTTTGTTGTGCTATGTTAGGTTTAAGTTTAGCTGTAACATTTCAGGTTTATGTGAGTTACTTCGACTGGCAAATGAATATTGGTGGTAAGCCATCATTACATATCCCTACTTATATTCCAATTACATTTGAGTTGAGTATTTTATTTACTGCTTTCGGAATGGTAACTGCCTTCTTTATAGTACACAAAATGTTCTGGGGTAAAAATGCAGACATCATGGATTTAAGAGTAACAGATGATTTATTTGTTATCGCAGTAGATGTTAAGAAAAGCAAAGCCGATATGGGTTCTTTGAACCAATTATTAATGGATGGCGGTGCAATTGAAGTTAGAGAAAGGACTAAAGAATTATGAGATTAAAGTCATTATATACCGCTATTTTAATTGGCTCTACTGCTGCTTTATTAGGAAGTTGTAGTTCTGGTGGAGATAACACAGGTTACGAGTTCGCACCTAATATGTATCACTCGTTTGCTTACGAGCCGTTATCTCAAGAAGAAGATAAGCCTAATACCATCAATCCGAACGGAATGAATATGCGTTTACCTGTAAAAAATACAGTTGCTCGCGGACAAATGGATTATGCTAAATATTCTTTTACTGTAAGTAATGCTTCTTATGAGGCATCTGCTTCGTTAAAAAATCCAATTCCTAGCTCACCTGCTGTAATTGCAGAAGGACAAACTTTGTATAATATACATTGTACTCCTTGTCATGGCGACAAAGGTTTAGGAGATGGTAGTATTGTGGCAGCTGGTAAATATCCACCTCCACCATCATATGAGTCTGATCGTATCAAGACTACTCCTGATGGACAAATGTTCTATTCTATTCGTTATGGAAAGAACTTAATGGGTGCTTATGGTACCGCCTTAAATCCTACTCAAATTTGGAAAGTAGTACATTATATCCGCACAGTAAGTGGTCCGTACAAAGGAGCAGCTGTTGCTAGTAACGCTTCTAATTAATCATTAACCGGAGAACAAATTAACAATGGAACACGCAGAAGTTCATATCAAAGAAGAAAAATATCAGATTACCGAAGGCAACAAAAAATGGGCTTTTGGTCTTATGATTGTAGGTTTGATTTTAGCTGCTATTGGCTATTTCACTTACCATCCACACATCGAAGGATTATCAGAAACCGATTTACATCACTTAAGCTCTAAGCGTTTATTGAGTAATCTATTGGTTAATGGTTATTTCTTTTTCATCGTTTCTATTTGTGCCGCTACTTTTATCGCTATCAGTCAGGTTGCCAACGCAGGTTGGTATGTTGCTATCAGAAGAATTCCTGAAGCAATGAGTGAGTATTCATTGGTGGGCGGACCAATCTTAATTATTGTAAGTTTATTAGGTATTTCTACTTTATATCATTGGGCTCATGATGGCATCATGACAGAAGGAGCTAGCAATTACGATGCTTTATTGGCTAGTAAGAGCTGGTACTTAAACAAACCATTCTTCTTTATTAGAATGATTTTGTTTATGGGATTCTGGATGTTCTGTGCACACATGTTCCGTAAAAATTCTCGTAACGAAGACGTAATTGGTGGTTTGTCTATGTTCGAAAAGAACTACAACTTGTCTACTGCTTACATGGTAATTTTTGCCTTTACCTTCTCTATGTTTAGCTGGGATCAAATGATGAGTATCGATGCACATTGGTATTCTACTATTTTCTCTATCTACAACTTTGCTACGGGTTGGGTAAGTGCTTTAACTATTATTTACTTATTTGTACATTACCTTAGAAAAAATGGTTACATGCAAGGGATTGCAACTGATGAACACCAACACGATTTAGGTAAGTTTATGTTTGCTTTCTCTGTGTTCTGGACATACATGTGGGTAGCACAGTTCTTGTTAATCTGGTATGCTAATATCCCTGAAGAGGTTGCTTATTACAAAGAGCGTATGTTTGGTTCATACAAGTTCTATTTCTACTTTGTTGTTTTAGTAAACTTCTTAGTACCTTTCTTCTTCTTTATGGGAAGAAATGCCAAGCGTAGCAGAACAATTGGATATTTCGTGGGTGGTGCTTTGTTAATTGGTCACTGGATGGATGTTTACTTGATGGTTATGCCAGGTGCAATGAACCTTGCTACAGACCCAAGTGATGCTCACCCAGCTGGTGTTATCAAAGTGGCTTCACAAGGAATCGGAATCATGGAAATTGGTTTCTTATGCTTATTCGCTGGTTTATTCTTATGGATGACCCTAAAAGCGTTAACAAAAGCAAACCTTTACCCAACCAAACACCCTTATATTGAAGAATCTGCCCTACATGATGTAGGAGTTTAATTAATAATTACGAATTACGAATTAGGAATTACGGATTACGAATTACGAATGTGGGACAAAACCCAACGTAATTCGTAATTTGTAATCCGTAATTTTTTTTAATTTGCCTCCAAAGAAACACTGGCTGCGCCGGAGCCAAACAAACCCCCAGGATTAGGTTTTGTGATTTTAACCTTAATAGCTGCATTTTTATCTAATAATTGATGTCCTATACGTGCAAGTATAGATTTTGCAACATCTTCTATTAAATCACGACGAATTTCCATTTCTTCTTTTATTATGTTAAAGATGGCCTCGTAGTTTATTACTTGTGTAATTTCTTTTAAGGGGTTGGATTCCTCAACTTCCTCGTCAATCCAAACGTCTACGATAAATTTGCCTCCTCTTTCTTTTTCAAAATCATATAAACCGTGATAGGCAAAAAACTCTAATCCCTCTAATGCTGTTTGTAATTTCATGAGTATAATTTTTAACTCCCGCCAAAATAATTAATTTCGCACAAGTTTAATAATTCAAACCCAATACATGAACAACGCAAACGATTTTCACCGCGCTAGTAAGCAAGATTTGTTTCAGAATCACGATTATTATTTAATGGATGAACTGCTTACCGAAGAGCATAAACTCATTCGTGCTACCGTGCGCGATTTTGTTAAAAAGGAAATATCTCCTATCATAGAAGATGCTGCTCAAAAAGCTGCTTTCCCTCATTACCTTATCAAAGGTATGGCAGAAGTAGGTTGCTTTGGAGCTCAATTGCCAGCCGAATATGGTTGTGGCGGTTTAGATTATATCAGCTATGGTATCATCATGCAAGAATTAGAGCGCTGCGATTCAGGTATTCGCTCAACCGCATCGGTTCAGGGCAGTTTGGTTATGTACCCTATCTATAAATTTGGTTCTGAAGAACAAAAAAGAAAATACTTGCCTAAGTTGGCTTCTGGTGAAATGATGGGTTGCTTTGGCTTAACAGAGCCAGATCATGGGTCTAATCCGGGTGGCATGACAACCAACTTTAGAGATGCTGGCGACGGAAAAAATGTGATTTTAAACGGTGCTAAAATGTGGATTAGCAACTCGCCATTCGCAGATGTAGCAGTGGTTTGGGCTAAAAACGAAGCAGGCGTTATTCATGGAATTATTGTAGAACGTGGCATGCCAGGTTTCTCAACACCAGAAACGCACAACAAATGGAGCTTACGTGCTAGTGCTACTGGTGAATTAGTATTTACAGATGTAGTAGTTCCAAAAGAAAATATATTACCAGGTGTAAGTGGTTTAAAAGGACCTTTAACCTGTTTAAACTCGGCTCGCTATGGTATTAGCTGGGGCGCCATTGGTGCTGCTTTAGATTGCTATGATACAGCCCTTCGTTACGCTAAAGAGCGTCACCAATTTGGTAAGCCAATTGCCGGCTTCCAACTTCAACAAAAGAAATTAGCTGAGATGATTACCGAAATTACCAAAGCGCAATTATTAACTTGGCGCTTGGGTGTGTTAATGAATGAAGGTAGAGCCACCCCAGCACAAATTTCGATGGCTAAGCGTAACAATGTTGCAATGGCTTGTACCATCGCTCGCGATGCTCGTCAGATGCTCGGTGGTATGGGTATTACAGGCGAATATTCTATCATGCGCCACATGATGAACCTAGAATCGGTTGTTACCTACGAAGGTACTCACGATATCCACTTACTCATTACTGGTATGGATATCACCGGCGAAAACGCTTTCAACTAATTGGTTCAACCCGTGAAATGGGCCCAAACCATATTTGTAATTATACTGGCAAGCGCAGCAATGCTCTTGCCAGCTTTTTTTAATGGCTACCCATTATTGTATTCAGATACTGGCGCCTATATCGCCAGCGGTTTCGAAGGAAGTGTGCCGGGAGATAGGCCCATTACGTATGGTTTATTCTTGAGGCATGCCAGCCTCGCTCATAGTCTTTGGTTCGTAATTGCCGCCCAAGCACTTTTGCTAAGCTCTCTTTTATTTGCTGTAGCTAAAAAACTAATCGGACATTTACGCCATTTTCACGCATGGTTTTTACTTATCATTTTCGGGCTGAACCTAGTGAGCAGTCTGCCTTGGATTAGCTCCATACTCTTAGCAGATGTATTTGCCCCCATTAGTTTTTTGTTGCTATATATACTTTTGTTTCAAACTCCGTCTAGCAAATGGCTGCAAGCATTGCTAGCCATAATGTATCTGTACAGCGCTTCTACGCATCTTACTCATCTGCCAACTCATTTGGCTATATTAGCTGGAATAGGCTTTTTTAAAGCAGTTAAATGGCGTTTGCTTTCTGGTGTTTCTTGGTTAAAATGGAGTCTTATCTTATTGCTTATGGTATCCAATTTAGTTTGGATTCCTGCTATTCATTATGCGCACAAAGGCGGTTGGGTTATATCTAAAAACGGACATCTATTCATGACCGCTCGTTTCATAGAAAGCAACGCCGTTAAGGCATATTTAGACGATCATTGTGCCACCGAAAATTTCTTTTTGTGTAGTTATAAAGATAGTCTCCCCAACAATGGCTCTGATTTTTTATGGCTTCCCGAAAGTATCTTATATAAAACAGGTGGATGGAATGCCCACAGTCAAGAATATAAATCTCTTAACAAGGCTATTCTTACAAACCCTACATATCTAAAAATATACCTCGAACATTTTTGGAAGGTCTTCACATTTCATATCCTTGCGCACAAAGTAGGCGAGGAGCTCATTCCACTTGGTTTAAACTCTCCTCCAGGTTGGGAGGCCGAAGCACATTTTAAAGAGGAACTACCGCAATTACTATCTGCCAAACAAGCCCAAGATTATTGGCATGGTAAATTATCCGGCCTGAACCAAATCCTATTTTACAGCTTCTTTGGTTCAGCCATACTATTGCTTATTTTCTTATTTCTACCCAGCATTCCAAACACAAACAAGGTATTCATTTTATGCTTATTCCTAATGTATTTGGGAAACCTACTCTCCGTATGTATTGCCTCCAGCGGAAGTAGATACAATACGCGTGTAGATTGGCTTTTCGTATTTATGGCCTTCCTAAGCATTATTGCCGTTTGGAGGGAAATGAAAGCTAAATTATGAATTATGAATTATGAATTATGAAACGAAGAATTTTAAAATTGCATTTCATTCATAATTCATAATTCATAATTTTCTTCTTATTTTGCGAAAAAATCCCCATACTACTATGTATATAATAAAATTTGGAACCGACGGTTGGAGAGGAATTATCGCAGATGAATTCACCGTTGAGAATGTGCGTCGCGTGGCACAAGGTACTGCTGATTATATCAAGAAAAATTTCCCGAGCAACTTAAGTGTTGTACTTGGACATGATTGCAGATTTGCAGGAGAATTGTTTGCCGAAAATACAGCTCGTGTTTTAAATGCAAATGGCATTAAAGTTAAAATGGCTAAAGGGTTTGTGTCTACTCCTATGATAAGCCTCGGTGCTGTTAAGTTAAATGCTGCTCTTGGTGTAATCATCACAGCATCGCATAACCCACCTGCATACAATGGTTTTAAGTTAAAAGCTCACTATGGCGGACCAAGCAGTCCAACCGTTATAGACGCAGTTGAGAAGGCCATACCTAATGAATTTACATTGGAGTTAATGAGTCATGCCGATAACTGTGCAAACGGAATGGTAGAATATGTAGACTTAGAAACTATGTATGTAAACGAGGTAGAATCTAAGTTTAACTTAAGTCTGATTAAAGAAAGTAAAATGGAGTTTGCATACGATGCCATGTATGGAGCCGGACAAAACGTTATGCGCAGGTTATTCCCAGATATCTCGTTATTACATTGCGAACACAATCCCGGGTTCGATGGTCAGGCTCCAGAGCCCATAGACAAAAACTTACAAGAGTTTAGAGAGCTTATTTCGGTAAGCGGAGATATCGATTGCGGTTTGGTTACAGATGGAGATGCAGATAGAATTGGCTTGTACAATAAGGCAGGAAAGTTTGTTGATTCGCATCATATCATTTTGTTGTTGGTACATTACCTTCATAAGTATAAAGGCATGGATGGTAAGGTTATCACTACATTCAGTGCTACATCAAAAATAACAGATTTAGCAAAGGCATACGGACTAGAAATCGAAATTACCAAGATTGGATTTAAGTATATCTGCGAGAAGATGGTGACCGAAAACGTATTAGTTGGCGGCGAAGAAAGTGGAGGTATTGCCATAAAAGGATTTATTCCAGAGAGAGATGGTATTTGGATCGGACTAACCCTATGGGAGTTTATGGCTTCTACAGGTAAGAGCTTAGACGATTTAATTCAGGAAGTATATGATGTGGTTGGTAGCTTTGCTATGGGTAGAATCGACTTACACATCACCGAAGAAATTAAGCAGAAAGTATTAGCTAATTGCGAGGCTGGCTTATATAAATCATTTGGTTCATACCAAATAGAAAAGGTAGAAACCATAGACGGATTTAAATTCCACTTAGGAAATGGTGAGTGGGTAATGATTCGTGCAAGTGGAACAGAGCCTGTATTGCGCGTGTACAGCGAAAGTAACAACGACGAAAACGCCACAAAAATCCTCGAAGCCACAAAAGCAGTTTTGTTGGGATAGGGGAGATTTGGTCGTTGGTCTTTAGTCGTTAGTCTTTGGTAAAAAACTTCGACATTCGACATTCGGCGTTCGATGTTCGACATTTTTTTATTTGCATTCTTTAACCGGTGGTTGAGCGCAGTCGAAACCACCGGTTAAAGGTCGAAGCAGAATTTCGGATTTTAGAATCACTGCTGTCCGGGATAATGCCTGAGATTCTTCGCTGACGCGCTACCCACATGTTTTCCGGTGGGGTACTTGGAGGCAGCTTCGCTGCCTCCAAGTACCCCACCTTTTAGTTAAAAAGTATTGTCATCCTAGAGCGTAACGAAGTGAAGCGAAGGATCTTCATTCTTGTAGTAGGATTTTCCCGGACAGCAGTGATTTCGAATTTCTTCTTTCGAATTTCGAATTTCACCTCAATATCCCAATTGAGCCACGTGGCCCCGCTAAGGCCACCAATTTGCCTTTACGGGCTTTTCTTACTACGTGAAATGCCTGCGTGCTTATGAGCGTTTTGTTGTTAGAAACAGTTACCAATTGTTCGGTATTGTTAAAGTCTACTCCTTGAGTGCCACAGCTAATAAAATTGTTTTTATCAAGCAAGCTAACACACGATTTATAATTGGTATAAAAAGGCTTCATGTTAAGCAGTTGTAGGCCATCTTTATCATAAGCATATCTATAAATACCTTGCTTTACTTTTAGCGTATCAATGGCATAATCTCCTCCTACAATGGAAATATAGTTGGCATTTAAATCAAACGAAAATGCCCCTTCGCTGCTTTTGCCCTGAACCATACTTTTAAGCTCATGACGCTGATACTTTTTATCTATTTGTAGCCAATGAAAGATGGATTTATTACCACCACTAACAAATGCAATGCTATTGTTTGGTAAACACTTAAAACTAGTTCCAGAGGCAGCAAATATAGATTCTCCGGCCACCGCCCACGGACGCATAGATGTATCCATCTGATACCAAGTATTTCCCTCGTCTACCGTTTTTAATAACATAAATCGCTCCTCTATTGGATCGCCCAAAACCATGCCATTGCTTTTATCCCAGAAATCAATAGCATCTAAAAATATTTCCTTACGGGTATCCTCATATACCTTTCGCCAAGTTAATCCGCCATCAAAAGTTTTTAGAATATAGCCCGGTGAGCCAGTACTTACGATAATTGCTTTCTTTTTGTTGAATGCATATATGCTTCTAAAATCTTTATCTTCATAACCAGGAACTTTAAATAGAGTAAAAGTCTTACCAGCATTTGTGCTAACTGCTACACTGCCTTTACTGCCGCTAATCCAAATGGTTTTGGCATCGGGCACCGACATTCCCCTGAAAGATATGCAGGAAATACAAGCATCAAATGGATTAATAATATGGGTAGAATCGACCATTTGTACATAGCTTTGAGCTTGCAAAGTTGCAGATAACATACATGCCCAAATGATTATTATAGTTTTAAATCGAGTCATGAGTGCAATTTAGAAAATTTTAAGAAGTATGTTTCCCCACAATTTATGGAAATACTGTGCATTGTATATTTTTTTATTGCTTTAATATTGCCTGAACCAAACCCTATATTTTA
>JAKRSG010000128.1 GCA_022402405.1 Bacteroidia bacterium
ATAAGCAATTTTCCTTTGCAATTGGGCTGATGGAACAGTTTCAAATTCGGCACATGCTATAATACCCTCATCTACACTATTAGAAAAAAGTGCTTGTAAACACGTGCTTACCACGGCATAAGATGAGTCGCGTAAACCCCTTTTAATAATAGGTTCAGCCAGATCCCATTTCGACATTTCTGCTACCCAATAATAAGCCTCTTCTCTTAAATAAGACTCTTTAGCCTCTTGCGTTAGTGCTATAATATCCTTTTCAAAATAGGTATACAAAGAATCATGAAAACCTAATAGCTTTAATCCCGCTTGCTTATAAAACTCCTCCTTCGACTGCAAACAATAACGAATAGCATCTCTTAACAGCGTTTTATTTTCTTGGTAATCTATATATGCAAAGGCATCCAAAGCATCCATTTTTGCTCTGTATGAATTAGCCATATAAAGCTGAACCAAATACGCATGTGATAATTTTAAATCCACCAATTCTGCTGGTAAATTACCTTTTGGATCAAGATAAAAAGAAGCAACCCTTGGTTTAAAAGTACCAACCATTGGAGTAGGGATTTTATACTCATTGCGTTTCTTGGAAATAGTAATAGGCATGGTGTAATGATGCAAAGTACCCTCCTGTTCACCCTCCATAATATAAGCCAATTCTGTTTCTAAGGTAAACAAACCAAACGCAGAATCTTGTTGCTGCAAAACTTCAACGTACCAAGCATCTTCTTCAGCTTTATAGAATAAGTTATTGAGCAAAACAGGGTGACCCATTCCCTCCCACCACTGCTTAAAGAAAAGATGCAAATCCTTACCACTCGCTTCCTCCATAGCATGACGCAAATGATGAATATCAGTAGTCTTAAATGCATTTCTGGTAAGGTAAATATTCATCCCCTTAAAAAAGGCAGAATCGCCAATGGTATGCCGTAGGTGATGCAAAATCCAGCTACCCTTTTGATAGCTTACTACATCAAACATATCATCCGGCTGTGCATAATGGTAACGTACAGGATTTACAAAGTGCTTCTGGGAATTTCTTAGGTAGGCAGCCCAATTTTTAGAAAACACTTTATCTGCATAGGTTTTTCCGTATGCATATTCATTGTATAAGTATTCGCCGTAAGTAGCAAAACTTTCATTTAAAGGCAGCTGCGACCATGTTTTACAGGTTACTAAATCGCCAAACCAATGATGAAATAACTCATGAGCAATAATATCCTCCTGCGGATTATCTAAATGTTCGCGAGTATTGTGCTGCACATTTTCGTAATGCACTACCGCACTTGTATTTTCCATGGCACCACTTACAAAATCTCTGCATACCACCTGAGAGAACTTATCCCATGGATAAGGAACACCTGTAAGAGAAGAAAAAGCCTCTAGCATTTGAGGAGTTTTCCCAAAAATTAATCGCGCATATGGTGCATAATCTGGTTCCAGATAATAACTAACTTCCTTTCCCCTCCAAGTATCTTTGGTAATGGTAAAATTACCAACAGCAATCATCGTTAAATAAACCGCATGCGGCTTTAACTGCTGCCAATGATCTACACGTTTGCCATTCTTTAAATGCTTGCTGCTTTTTAATAAGCCATTGCTTAAAGTTACATCAGCAGAATCTACGCTAAGCCAAATATCTTGAGTATGCTTTTCGTGAGGTAAATCTACACAAGGAAACCAACAAGAATTATACTCCGTTTCTCCTTGCGTCCAGATCTGACGAGGTTTATTAGGATCTGTACCCAATGGATTAATAAAATATAAACCCCTAGAATCTGTTATGGCCATTCCACCTTCACCCTTTAATTCGTTAGGTTTAGCAATATAATCAATCCATAATCGGGCCGAATCCTTTGGGTTCAGCCCGAAACCTAATTCTATAAATATCTTTTTGCCATTGTAAGTATAGCTAAGATTACTAGTATCCTTTGATCGCAAAAGGGCCACCCTTTTTATCTCAAAGCCTTTAGCATCCAGCTCCAAATGGGAGATGGTTTGCGAGTAAGGTTTCCATAAAATTTGGGCTGAACCAATAACCCATTGCTTCTGGTAATCGAAAGATAAATGAAGTGAAGTATGTAATACATCTATATGTTGGGTAGGCATGGGCTGGTATTTTACGGGAATTTCATTTTTGGGCTGAACCAAAACTTCATCCATCATAAAATTTTCTATGGGCATTGATGCCTTTTTATTTATTTTGCACGCCCAAAGTGAAACAAGTAGGCTCAAAATAACTAGTGTTTTATTTTTCATGGTTTTTATTGGGACTGCAAATAAAGAAATTTATATGTTAAATATTAAGGTAAACAATCAAGATTTTGTATATAATTCAACCAGCGGCATAGCCTTGTTGAATGGAGTTCCAGTGGAAGCCGACGTAATTAAATTGGCTCCAAATAAGTTTCACTTACTTATTAACCACCAAAGTTATTCGCTAGAATTGATTGAAAAATCGGAGAACAGTAAATCGATGAAGATTCTTGTTAACGGCGTAAAACAAGAAATAAGTATCAAAGACCAATACGATACGTTACTAGCTCAATTAGGCATGGATAAAATGATGAGCAGTAAAAGCAATTCTGTTAAGGCTCCTATGCCTGGCTTGGTTTTAAGAATTATGGTAAATGAAGGGGATACTGTAAAAAAAGGAGACCCACTTTTGGTTTTAGAAGCCATGAAAATGGAAAATATTATTAAAGCAGATGGCGAAGGTGTAATAAAAAGAATTGCAGTAGAACCTAAGCAAGTGGTAGAAAAAAACACCTTGTTAATAGAACTTTAGTCGGCCAACAAACGCTCTGCTTTTTCTTTGTATTTTCCATTTAGCTGAACCAATGTTTTAAGAGCTAAATTTCTTGCCTCTTTGTTTCCTTGTTTCTGATAAATTTCTGCCAATAACCAATAAACATCTTCTTTAAAAAACTCATTTTTCTTGAGTATTTCTGCCTGCTCTATAGCTTTTGCATATCTTTCAATGGCTATCAATTGCACTAACAATTTGTAATCAGAACTATCAACAGCTGTAACCATATTTACTTCGTCTACCTGATTCTCAAACTCCGATTGGTTATTTAACATGCGGTTAGAAGGTAATATTATACTCGATTTTTTACTTGTACTAAATTCCTTTGTCTTGGTTGTTTCTGCTACTGGCTTAACATCATCCATTTCGCTCAAAGCCTTAGTTTCCATGATCGTTTCTGCCACCGAACCCACTTCATTTTCTTCTGTTAAATTATCTACAGTGGGCGTAACATTTCTTTTTAAATTAGTTTTCTCTTTGGGCTTTACCTTAGCTGGCTGAACCAAAACTTGTTCTTGACTAATCTCTGGGTTAGCATCTGATGGAGGCAATGATTGTGTTTGTGGAGAAGGATGGTTAATAATAGCTAAACTCTCTTCTTTTGGCATTGGGAAGAATAATATTCCGATTCCAACCACCAATACTGCCGCAGCAGATAACCAAAAATAGAGCGGAATCATTTTGGACTTTTTTAGTCCTACTCTAGTATCCACTTTTTCATGGATACTATCCAGTCTATTAACCAATTTAGAGGCATCATGCATGGTATCTATACCCTCTTTTATATCTGCACAAATTTCACACGAACCCACATGAGATTGCAACAAAGACATCTCTTGAATACTCAAGCATTGTTGAGAGTATTGTTCCCATTGGGCATCTGTTAAGCACTTTGTTGCATCCATAATAAACTAATTAATACATAATGAATACCCATTTCTGCCAAGCTCATTTTTAAATTACGTTTCGCATTTTGAATAGCACTTTTCACTTCGTTAAAGTTAAAACCTGTTTGTTTGCAAATATCTTCATACGACAATCGCTCCAAATAAAATAAGCGAATACAAGTTTGTTGTTTTGGGTTCAGACCAAGTATAGCTTTTTCTAAAGATTGTAATTTCTCTTCTAAATCTGGTATTTCATTAATAGGATGCACAAATGCTGCATTTTCCATAAACTCATTTTCATAATCATCTGGCTCATGCTCCAAAAGCTGCATCAATTGTGGCTTTCTGAGCTGCATTAAACAATAATTTTTGGTAGTGGTATATAACCAAGAACGAAAATTATTTACCTCATGTTTATGAAGCGTGAGCAGCAATTGCTCAAAAATCTGCATACAAGCATCCTCGGCTAAGGCTTCATTTTTAAGGTACTTGTGGGCAACCGAAAAACACATAAGCGAATAACGCTTAAATAGCTCACCTAAAGCCTGGGAATTCCCCTCAGCTTTAAAACTATTAAGCAATTCTTCATCACTTTTATCTTTCAGTTTTACAGACATTTCCAACAAATAAACATTTTTTTATTCTAAAATTTATGGAATTCCATGTTCCGAAACATCTATTTAATAAAACCCAATAATTATTAAGAGAATATGAAAAATCAAATCAAATTAATGATGCTTCTTGTAGGCATTTCATTTCAGGTGTTGGCAAATAAACCTCAATTTTCTAAAGTAGACAAAGTAGTTGTTTATTTATCTGGGGCACATTTGTATTACAAAGAACAATTACAATTACAAGCAGGAACCAATGTTTTTACCTTTGAAAACATTTCGGCTAATCTAGTTGAAAACACCTTACAAGCCAGCAGTAAGGGCGGCACCTTAATGGAAGTAAATACTCAAATTAGGTATAAAGAAAAAAAGATAACTACTACCAATTATGCTAAATCAATTGCACAAGTTTTAGATTCTTTGGAAGAAATTAACTATCAAATTCAGTCGTACGACAATATCTTATACACCTACTCATACGAAAAGAAAATGCTGCTAAATCACCCGCTTATTAAAGGCACGAGCAACCGAGATTCATTACCCTTATTAAAAAGTAGCATGGAATTTACAAGAGAGAAATTAAACGAAATTTCTGCACTGGAGTTAAAAAGTAACCGCCAAAAAAACAAGCTAGAGAAAGAAAAAACAAGGCTTACCCAAAGACATCAAGAATTGGTATTACTGCAAAATGGAGAGGACCCATATAACCAAGTAATTGCTCAAGCCATTAAACAAGTTATGGTTAGTGTATATGCTGAGAATGCTGGTATAGCCGACATTTCATTCAATTATTTTGTTCCGAATGCCAGTTGGGTTCCTAGTTATGATTTGGTGGCAAATCCAACAAACAATCAGCTTACATTAAAATACTTTGCACAAATTACCCAGCAATCTGGATTAAATTGGAATCATGCAGCTCTTACACTTAGTAGCAGTAATCCCATGGAACTTAATGTTAAACCTGTTTTAGCACATTGGTATATTGGATTCCAAGAATATCGCAAACTTATGAATATGCGAATGAGCAATGCAGCTGCCCCTCTTAAAAAACAAAATCTCCGTTTAGCAGAAAAAGATAATGCTTCTATGGACGATGTGAGAGAAAATTATGCAGAACAAAAAAGCTTAAGCGACTATATTCAAATCTCTGAGAACCTAATTAGAACAGAGTACGCCATTAAGTTAAAATACGAAATAAACAGCGATGGCAAATCGCATAAAGTAATGATAAAAGAACAGCAAATTCCGGTACTATTAGAATTTGCAGCTGTACCAAAACTAAGTACAGAAGCATATTTAATGGGACGATTAAGCGGCTGGGAAGATTTGCAAATACTACCAGGTTCGGCCAGAATTTATTTTGATGGTGCATATGTAGGCGAAACATTTGTAGGAGATCAATCGAGCACAGATACCCTAGATTTAAATTTAGGTAGAGATAGAAGTTTAGTTATAAATAGAAAAAAGGTGAAAGACAAAACTCGAGTTAAAACCTTAGAAAGCGAAAAAATTGAAACCAGAACCATAGAGATAATTGTTCGAAATACGAAATCACAAACCATAACAATAAACGTAGAAGACCAAATTCCAATTTCGCAAAACCCCAATGAAATAAAGGTTAGTTTAATCCACTCAGATGGTGCCATTCTTGATGAAGTAAGCGGAAAACTAAGTTGGAAACTAAAGCTCTCTCCGAAAGAAACAGAAAAAATCAGTTTTACATACGAAATTAGATACCCCAAAAATAAAACTGTTTTTGGCCTGTAAATCATAAGATTTGGAAAAGGAATTTTACTTTCATAAAATTCCTTTTCCGTTTATATTGCCGCAAATATTTTTATGAAAAAACTACATTTACTTATTACCTTGTTTGTCTTAACCGCACAATTAGGTTCAGCCCAAAACCCTGGCGATACCATTAAGGTAAAAACCTTTCATTATGGCAGTAATACCAGAGATACGATAGCCAGATTTCCAAGTGGAAATCTTACATTCGAAAAGATTATTATGAAGTACAATATGCGTTGTAAAAACGCATTAGTTAGTACCGGCGACAATAGAAATTTAGGATGCGGAGAATGGGATTATTCATGCAATACATACATTGTAGATTCTACCAAAGTTGAATCTGTTGCGGCAACACAAGCTAAATATGTTATAAGCAATTTTAATGGTAGTAACTTCCCATACACCACCAAAGAAGTATACGATTATTACCGTTATACTCAGAAAAAAGTTCAGTTAAATACTGTTGTGTCAGACTCACAATATACAGTTGGAATGGGCAATAGCTATTCTGCGGCACCTTTATTTGCGCCAGCACGTTCAGGCAAATCGCAATACATTTATACAGCTGCAGAATTGCAAGCCGCCATGTTGCCTTCAGGTGCCATAAATAGCATTATTATAAATGCACAAACTAACGGCACTAAAACCGGATTTTTAAAAGTAAAAATAAAGCATACTAATCGTCAGAATACAGAAAACGGAATCCCAGAATTAAGTGGATTTACAGAAGTTTATTTTAGTGATTTCACCTTTACAACCGGCGCCAATAGAATCCCATTTCATACCCCTTTTAACTGGAATGGCACAGATAATATTTTAGTTGAATTCTCTTTCACCAATACCATTCCTCAAGATCCTATTCAAATTAGCTGCGACTCATTAGGTTCAGCCATGGGCTTATTTGCCATTAATAACTACGGCCTGAACCTATCTCACTCGGGCGAGGCAAGGCTTGATACCACAGGGTTTTCGAGCATTAGAAATGAAATCACCATTTCGTTTTGGGCTTTTGGAAATGCTCAACAAATGCCTATCACTACTAGTATTTTATATGGTCACGATGCCAACCCAAATAATCGACATTTAAACATCCACCTGCCTCACTCAAGCGCAAATGTTTACTTTGATTGCGGATTTTCTGGAGGTACATACGACCGTGTAAACAAAATTGCAACAGCATCTGAAATGGGCGGCAAATGGAACCATTGGACATTCGTTAAAAACGCCACAACAGGTGATATGAAGGTGTTTTTAAACGGCTCGTTATGGTTATCTGGAACAGGAAAGGTAAGACCAATGAATCTTCTTAATCTTATCTTAGGTAAAGATCAAAACGGCAACAACAACTTCAAAGGAAACATGAATCAGTTGATGATATGGAATAAAGCACTTCCAGATTCTCTAATTCCAAGCATTACTAGAAACTTTGAAACTCAACAAGCTCCTTTGATAGCCAACTTAGTATCGTATTATCCAATGAATGAAGGTAGCGGAAACATTATAAATGAGCGTGTAAACAATAGAACTGTTACCGTTAAAAATGCCAGATGGAGCTACGATAGAGGCGAACAAATTAGCTATGGATTTACCAACACTTTGTATAGACCATCTCTTGTTTTCACTCAATCAGATTTCACCTTGAGTGTAACGCCAACTATCGTTACAGATTCTCTATTGCGTACCACACATGTAATAGAAGAATATAGCATTACTTCCAGACAAGGTACTTACCCAATAAGCAACGATATTGTAAACTTAGTAAGCACAACAACCAACTACTTTCCGGCCTCACCAAGCCGTATATTTAATGGCGATGATGCTAATTTACCTATCATAGATAGCCTTAGTAATGTAGCAGAAGGCACCATAGTTATGAGCAACTTAAGCTTCTTTCGCAGGTTTCCTTGGTACAATGAAATTATGTCGTTTGTTACACCATATGGTATCGGCCTGAACCTTGGCGTGGAAGGCAGAACATGGTATTTTGACGTAAGTGATTATGAACCAATTTTAAAAGGTGATAAGCGAATCTTAATGACCTTAGGCGGACAAAATCAAGAGCAAAATGATGTTGAATTTTGGTTTATCGTTGGAACTCCTCCAAGAAATGTAATAGGCATGAACCAAATTTGGCAAGGAACCAACAGAACAGGTCAGGCTCCATTAACAGCTATTAACAATCAAAATAGATTTGCGGCAGAGAACGTAGCTGTGCCTGCCAATGGCACATACTTTAAAATGCGTTCGAGCATTACCGGACATGGAGCTGAGGGCGAGTTTGAAGCCAATGGCGGTCAGGTATTCCACTACCTAAACATCAATGGTGGCGCCAACGAATTTGAGTGGATTATCAGTGAAGAATGTGCTTTTAACCCAGTTTTCCCTCAAGGAGGAACTTGGGTTTACGATAGACAAGGCTGGTGCCCCGGACAAAGATCTTTGTTAAAAGAGTTCGACCTTACATCTATGTTAACTGCGGGCTCAAATGCTAGTATAGATTACGATGCAAGCACACCTCCAAGAGCAGGTGGGGCATATAATTACCATGTAGCACATCAGTTAGTAAGTTATGGAGAATTTAACTTTACTAAAGATGTTCGCATCATGGATATCTTACAACCTAACAATGCAATTGTGCATGGCAAGAAGAATCCAATGTGTGAGAATCCAAAGATTGTAATACAGAACTCAGGTAAGAATCCAATTACACAAATTCTAATCTCGTATGGCATAAATAATGGAACCAGACTAACACACGAGTGGAAAGGTAATTTAGCAGCCATGCAAACAGACACAATTATATTGCCACATAAGGGCACACTTTGGAACAATGGAATCAGTGGAAACACCAATACTTTCCATGCGCAGATTATAAAAGTAAATGATGCAGACAATGATGATTATACTTTAAACAATCAAATGAACGTGCGCTTTACCCTTCCAGAAATTGTACCATCTGTTTTTACTCTTGAGTTCAGAACCAATAATCGTCCAACCGAAAACTCATACAAACTTTACGACGATTGGGGCAATCTAATAGATAGCAAAGAATTTACAGAAGCTAATACAACCTTTAGCAAGCAGTATAACCTAGGTGGCTGTTTTAAATTAGTAGTAGAAGATAAAGGTCATGATGGCGTACAATGGTGGGCCAACTCTGCACAAGGAACAGGATTCATAAGAATAAGAAGAGCTAATAATACCATTCTAAAAACATTTCAACCAGATTTTGGCGGTGGATTTGAATATTCGTTTACCACCAATTGGGCATTAGCAAATGAAGAAGTAAACTTAGAGAACGAACTCATGGTATTCCCTAACCCAAGTAGAGGAGAAATCCATATAAACGGCAATTACCTCGAGGGTGCTAAGGTAATCATCTACGATTTATTAGGTAAAGAGCTTATACAATCGATAGAACTAAAGAGCACTGAAAACACTATCAACACCCAATCATTAAGCAGTGGAATTTACCTTCTAAAAATAGAAACCAATAAAGGAAGCGTAAGCAAGAAAATTAGCATTGAGTAAACACAAAAAAAGCCGGATTTAAATCCGGCTTTTTTTTTATTCATTGCATTCATACGTATAATTTACACCTAGTATCTCTGTACCGCTCTGCGATCTCATTGCCTCCCGTAACACTTTTCCTTTAGCATCAAATGTATGGTAAAACTGATAATACATAGCAGGTTCACCCGTAAGAATGAGTTGCAAATCTTTAAGCAAATGTCTGCTGGCCGACATAGGCATATACCCTATAGATATGGTAGGTTCGTAAGCTAAAAACTTCTTAAAAATTGGCTCACGTTTATCTATTTTAGATGTATCGTAAGCCATATTTATTACAACCCAAGCTGTAACTGAATCTTTACCATATCCCATTACCCGGGTTAAGTTTTTATTAGTCCAAGTGTAGACAACTTTACTATCATACACATATTTATCCTTTACCCAAACAAAGGTTCTAGACAATGCCAAAGAACTATCCGGATTATAAACAAACCACGTTAACTCCTGCGCTATCGTATCTGTTAAACCCATTACCTCTAAATTAGCAGGATACGAATTAGGTCTTAAATTAAACGTCATAATCGACTTATCAACTTTAGTATCTTTAAGTACCACTTTGTTGCTTAGGTAGGTATATTCATAATTCCCAAGCTTGGTAATTCTATTAAAATTATCGTAAGAAAAAACAGCAGTATCAGATTGCGTTTTGAACCTACATTCGCCCGCAGCTAAGCCGGTACCCGTATTTCCTGGAGCGGGAGGTTCTGGATCTTTGGAGCAAGATTGAACCAAAATAACAAGACCCAAAAAGACAAACATGGGAAGATTTAAGCTAAAAATAGGCTTAAAATTAGAGGAGTAATTTTTTGCATTCATAATATGATTAATTAATAATCAAATATATAGAATAAACACAGTAAAAAGGCAAGAAAAAAAATCATAAGAAAAATCATATTTAACTTTCTTAATTATTTTTACATTTACATATGAAAAAATCACTAATTATCATTGGCATTATTTGCATTGGACTCATGACAAATATCGCGCATGTTTTGGCTCAGGATAAAACACCCAGCAACTCTGAAAACAGCAGCAAACATGGATTAGGCGCGGGTGCGGGTTTTACCACTGGTTACGGATTATCGTATAGGTATACGCCAAACAAATGGGGAGCACAAGTTAATTTTGCGCCTTACAAAGACAACGAAACAGAACGTTATAGCGTGGGACTTACAATCCTATATAAGTTAATAGAAAACACCAATACCAGTTTATATGCCTACCAAGGTAACCATTATTATTACAACTCTCAGATGGAATATACCTATAACCCCATTGCACCATTTAACCAAACATACGAACGCGTGAGCGAAGGATACATGAATAATGGCGTAGGTTTTGGGATAGAAATTATTATAGCCAAACGCATTAGCTTTAACCTTATGGCTGGCTTTGCCACTTACAGAAATTTTAGCAATATAAATTTAACAGGAGAAACGGCTTTGTTTTATAAGTTTTAAGAAAACTAAGAAAATAAAATCACAAAAAGCGAAAACATAAAACCCTACTAATTAACTATTTAAAAATATAAACACTTGACAAATACGGAATCGGATTCCGTATTTGTCAAGTATATGCCTCCAGCAAATTAGTTTTTAATGAGCTCAATTTCCTTCCAATTTAAGATACTAATTTTATCTAAAGAAGCTGTTTTACCTGTAAAAACAACGAATGCATTTTTGGTATTGGGATTAATCTTTCTCCAGTAGTTTATACCTTTTACATAATCGCTGGTAAATGTTGCAGCTGTTTTTATTTCTATAGGAATTACCTGAGAAGATTGATCTAACAATACATCAATTTCGTTACCGGTTCTATCGCGCCAATAAAACAAGTTACTACGCTGACCATTATTAAATCTAGCTTTTAAGAGTTCTAAAATAATAAGGTTTTCGAACAATGGTCCTCGCAATGGATGTGTATTTACATGCGATTCTGTTTCTAATTCTAGCAATGAACAACACAAGCCCGTATCATAAAAATAGAGCTTAGGCATTTGGGTTAAACGCTTACCTAAATTATTATAAAAAGGCTGCAATCTAAACGCAATAAAACTCGCTTCTAAAATACCAAACCAACTCAATACAGTCTTTTGGTCTACGCCTGTATCATTGCCAATAGAAGTATAGTTTACTTCTTGCCCAACCCTAGACGCGCATACTTTTAAAAAGCGCTGAAACATCGCTAAATTGGTGATATTCTTTATTTGCCTCACATCTCTTTCTACGTAGGTAAGCAAGTAATTGGGATAAAAATCTACGGGCTTAATTTTTCTATCATACAAACGCGGATAACCACCGTTTAAGATAAGCTTATTTAAACTTTGCGTAGCATGTTTACTTGTGGCTAATTCAACAAAACTGAAGGGCAATAAGTGTATAAAAGCAATTCTACCTGCTAATGTCTGTGAAATACTTTCTAATAAAAGCAAGTTCTGAGAACCTGTGATGATAAACAATCCAACTTTTTTTGGCTGATCATCTATAACTCCTTGCAAGTATGATAAGAGTTGTGGCACACGTTGTATTTCATCAAATATAGCTCCTGTTTTGTACTGATCCAAAAATGCACGAGGATCTTTGGTAACCAATAAAATATTATCTTGGTTTTCAAAACTCACATAAGGCTTTTTAGGAAATAACTCTTTAGCAAGCGTGGTTTTACCCGATTGCCTTGGACCTAACAAACCCACTGCAGGAAACTTTTTGGCTAATTGCTTAATCTTAGTTGAGGCATCTCTTTGTATCATAACACAAAGATATTTATTTTTGTCAAATACGGAATCAGATTCCGTATTTGACAAGTAAATTTTTTATAATCTACTTATTTTCAATTTATTGTAAAAACGTGTTTTAAAAAATAATTTTAATTATATAAAAACACAAATAGAAATTAATCATTTTTTTCACTATCAATCGCCTCACAATAGTTCTGTGAAATGTAAAAAGTATACCCAATATTGTATTCAAAGTAAGGACCGCCAGGGTGTTCTGCCCACCAATCAAAGTTCAGCCAAGTATTGCCATCTTTGTCTGTTTTACCATTAAGATTTTCTCTAAAAGAAATCATTTTAGGGTAACGAGATTGAATATATGAAATTACTTCATCTTTATCTGTTTTACCTAAATTTACTTCAGTAAAAGCATGACCACCCTCTGGCCCCCAAGCATAGTTTATGCGGGCTTCGCCACCAACAGAATGAATGAGCGCACAGAGTAAAACGGCAAAATCATCGCAATCGCCATTTAATCCGTTTTCAACCGTTTCGGAGGCTTTAGCTAAATATTCCATAGAGGCGGGATCGTTTACATAGTGCCAACCTTCGTAACAAAAATCGAAAAGGTTACATACTTGTGCTAAGTTAAAGTTACCTGGATTTACACCTGCCACACCAACGGCAAAGTTTCTAACTACTTTATTTTTATAATCACAAGCTTTCACCAATTTTCGTTTACTCTTTCTACAGTCTTTAAACATCTCTTTAAAGAATTTTTTCTGGTGTTTGCTTACAGTATAATCTATTTCTGGCGCGTACAATTCGCCGCCTTCTGTTTCTTCCCAATGGGCATCGGCAATAGGATCATCTGATACCACTTCTTTTATACCCTCACTTGGTTTTGGCTCAACCAGCATCTGCCTCGCCACATAATAACCCACCAACAAAAACGCCACTGCAATTAATATTCCCCTACCCCATCCAAAACTGCGTTTTTGTTTATCCTTGTTTTCTGTATCTGTCATAAATTATTTTATAAAACTTCAAATAAAGTAAATTTGGAAAACATGCAGCAATTAATAAAACTAGGACGTTATGATATTGAATGATGAAGACAACTAGCATTTATAAAAAAACGGCGAAATAGCCTACCTTTTCGTGGAGCAAACTAACTCCTAGTACAGTTGAAATTGACCATATAACTTCTACACAAATTAACCAGTGGTGAAAACAGCAAGTTTATTCTGATTTAGAAAAGGTAAAGAGAGTTATTGTTGCATTAAATCTGTTAAACTTCTATGGTAGGCAAATCGACTAGCCAATAATTAGGGCAGTCAATTTGCTCCGAAATTTATGGCCAGATACGGTGCATTTGCCAGTCTATAACACGAGCCTGAATACGTTTTAGTTTATAATAATTTGCCTCGAAAATGTGGAAATATATCCTTGTCCACCTGCTATTAAGGTTATAGTATACGTGCCAGCTTCCGTGTAACTCGTTTTCATTTGAACTATCTCTGGTGTAAATTGAAATGCTTCTCCTCCATTTCCATATTTCCAAAGATATTGATTCGAATTTTTCGATTTATTTTCAAATGTTACCACACATGGTGCAGTAAAATCCTGACCTACTATTATAAATTCCGCCACTGGCTTAATAGGCTTTTCTTGCTCTTTTTTGCAGGAAAAATTTATAACACTGATGAAGATAATTGCAAATAGAAGTTGTTTCATATTAGTTGTCTTGGTGGTTTTCTTTTTAAATCTACTTCTTAAAAATAACTATTTACCCTTTACTACAATTTGTTGAGAATAGGTAGACTCATAACCGTATCCATAAGCTTTTAGAATCACAGTATATGTACCTTCTTTATTATACCATTTCTTTTTAAGAATATCAGGACCTTGAGGTTCGATCCCACCACCTTGTCCAAAATCCCAAATGCATTGGATTGCATTTTTAGAAGTATTCTCGAATGTAATTTCACGAGAACCCTCAAAGCCTCCATCATAAATTTTAAATTGTGCAGTAGGGTATTTGGGGCCATCCTCCTCTTCTTTTTTGCAAGATACATTAAGCAATAATATACAGGTTATTGCCAAGAGCATTTGTTTCATAAAGCAACTATTTTATTTTTTTATTGCAATAATAAAATAAAAAGTAATTTAAACAAATCTACGAAACCAAAACAACTATATATTTATACTGAACAAAAGTTGATTGAAAAATAGAAGAAATTCAAAAGTCTCTTAAACATAAATGCCCTTCCGGAACCTGACTTAAGATATTTTTCAAATTTATAGGCCAAATATTTATTATTAAATACGGTGTAAGTAACAATTTCAATAGGCAGTCTGCATTTGGTGTATTTACAACTTCCTCTGGAATGCCTCTTAATTCTTTCTGTAAGATTAACGGTACAACCAACATAATGCTTCCCATCATTGCATCGTAAAATATAAACTGTCCAAGCCATCATTCAAACGTAACATAGGAAAATCACAAACCCTAAAACTAACCTTAATTAAATCTGGTAAACCGGATTATAAAATACAAAAACACACAACCAAGATTAATCTCAATTGGGTGCTTTTACAAACGCTAATACCTACGCTAATACCTACGCTAATACCTACGCTAAAGCTTCGGTATTTAAGAAAAGCTTCGGTATTTAAGAAAGGCTTCGGTGAGCGAAGCTCACCAAAAATAGAAACATGATTTGAAAAGAAAAACCAACTCTGGGTCAAAAAGGTGGAGCTTCTCCACCGTAGCTCACCGAACTTGGGAAAACAAAAACACCCAACTAAGACTAATCTCAATTGGGTGCACAATAGCTCACCTACGCCAAGGCTTCGGTGAGCGAAGGTGGAGCTGCAGAGATTCGAACTCTGGTCCGGAAGTGCAATGGTCACGCTTTCTACATGTGTAGCGCAACATTAAATTCGGCTTAGGCGGGTTGTTTCGCTTACCAACCTAAACTATATTTACTAAATACTCTTTACAGCCAGTAACCACACTGCAAAAAGTCCCTGTTTGATGACGGTTCTAGTGGATGCGCAACAAGACAAACACACCCGAACCGAAGGCATATGCGTAATCTTCCTGATTAGGCAGCCATTGCGAATTGAGTTTCGCCAACTATAGTTGTGGAAATTGAGATTATAGTGCCAACTGTCCAATGCACTACATGCTTACATGCCAATTAATCACCCCGTCAATACCGGTCAGCCCCAGAAATAAAGAACTCGCCACAAAGGTAGCCAAATTTTAACTGGATATCGATAGATTATTTTAGCAACTTGTAACTTTTTACACCTGAAGCTCCCCAAATTTTTAAAACATATAGGCCACTACCTAGTTGCTCAGTATCTAGTTTCATTATACTTCCCTCTGCATTTGCTTGCATAAGCACATTCCCCTGCAAATCTAATAACTCCACGTGTTCGTCTCCTTGCAAATCCAAAAGCTCTATGTAAGTGTCAAATGGGTTCGGACCAAGCTTATAATGATTTTCTATGCGATGCGCAAATACCGTTGAAGAATACGAAAACTTGCCATCTACATCTATTTGTTTTAATCGGTAATAAGCGCTCAGCATTTGCTTATCAAAGAATGTGTACGACTGTTTTATCTTTGAATTATAAGTACCCTTTATAAATCCAATTTTCTCGAAGTATAAAGCATCAAAACTTCTCTCTATCTCAAAACCTTTGTTGTTAAGTTCCGAAATAGTCTCCCAAAACAAGGCATTTCCAGTGGGTTCAGGCCGAACCAAAAACGAGTTGAAGCTTACTGGTAATGCCGGATTATTGTTGAGGGTAACGGCTTGTACAAAAGCATCTGTACTGCCTTGGGAGGCTATGGAAAGTAAGCTCGGACCAGGATCAAAGTCTGGGGTAGAATTAAAATGACCTGCTACAAATAATAAATTATCTGTAGAACGAACGGCCAATGCGTTTCCAATTTCGAAGGCGCCAGAGCCTATTTGATATGCCCACATAAAGGCTCCAAAATCGTTTAGTTTAAGTACAAAAACATCTTCGGTTCCAGCTGTGCTAATGAGAGAAAAAACTCCTGTGTTTGGGTCAAAATCGGCGGTATCTTTAAACCAACCGGGGCAATAAATATTACTAGAATCATCAACCGCAATGGCCGTAGCCGTTTGATTTTGATCGCCTCCAAATGCCTTAGCCCACAAAAAAGAACCTGCAGAATCTAGCTTTAAAATATAATTATCTACTGCACCTAAAGCGGTATAGGAAAGAATTCCGGCACCTGGATCAAAATCTACTGTACTCGCAAAATGTCCGCAGTTGACAATATTATTTTGTGCATCAATGGCAATAGAGTTCGATTGATCAAAACTGGTTCCGCCAAACACCTGCACCCAAATAAAATTACTAGCCGTATCCCATTTAGTAATCCAATTATCCATGTTAAAACCCGTATTCGCCGTTCTAGATTGAACCCCAACATTTACATCAAAATCAACTGTTCCGCGATACGTACCAGTAATCACCAAGCGATTATTCAAATCTACTTTAATATCTGTTAATGCTTCATTTATGGTGCTGCCTAATTGCCTTGCCCAAATAAAATTTCCTTGCGGAGATAGCTTGCAAACATATACATCTGTAGAACCTTGCGATACCATATTAAACACTGCTGTACTCGGATTAAAATCGGCGGTACCACTAAAAGTTCCTCCCACATACACATTGCCTGCTTGGTCTGTGCTCAAGCCTTTAATGTCTTCGGCACCTGTGCCACCCAATTGCCTTGCCCATTGCAAAGTACCCAACGAATCAAATTTTACCACAAAAGCATCCCAATTTCCAAAACTTGTTAAACTGGTATTAGTAACACCTGGATCAAAATTTACTGTATTAAAAAAAATACCCGCCACATAAACACTGCCATCAGCTGCCACATGCACATCCATCCCTTCATCTCCCCCTGTTCCACCAAACGTTTTGACCCAAGCATAATTTCCAGCGGGATTTAATTTACACACAAAAACATCTCTATTCCCTGCAGAAGTTCTAGAAACCACGCCTATTCCCGGGTCGAAATCTGCCGTACCCGTAAACCAGCCTGTACTGTATACATTTCCAGCCTGGTCAGTCACCATTCCAAGTAAATTTTCACCCCCAGATCCACCAAATGTTTTGGCATAAAATAAGTTCTGGGCTTCTGTTTGAACCGAAACAAGTAAGAAGATAAGTGCGTAAATAAATTTATTCATAGCTAACAATCAATTAAATACAAATCAAATATATCCGGTTTGAACCAAATAACAAAAAGTAAGTCTTAAAAATATGTTACTACTTTAGAATTTTGCTTTATTTTGCATCCTTAACACTAATAAATAAAACACATGCAATACGATGTAATTGTGATAGGAAGTGGCCCTGGCGGATATGTAGCTGCCATTCGTGCCAGCCAGCTAGGTTTAAAAACTGCTGTTGTAGAAAAAGCAGAATTAGGCGGAGTTTGTTTAAATTGGGGTTGTATCCCAACCAAAGCTTTATTAAAGTCGGCACAGGTTTTCGAATATATCAAACATGCCAGCGATTACGGCATCGAGGTTGGTTCGGCCAACCATAACTTTGGCGCGGTGGTAAAACGTAGTCGCGATGTAGCCAACGGAATGAGCAAGGGTATTGCCTTTCTTATGAAGAAAAATAAGATTGATGTGATTGCTGGTTATGGTAAATTAGTTTCGGCGAGTAAGGTTGAGGTAACAGATGCTGCAGGAGCCAAAGTTACGCACGATGCTAAACATATTATTCTTGCCACCGGAGCGCGCAGCAGAGAATTACCCAATATTAAATTAGATGGTAAAAAAGTAATTGGTTACCGCGAAGCCATGGTTTTACCTGAACAACCAAAGAGTATTGTAGTAATGGGTAGTGGAGCTATTGGTTGTGAGTTTGCATATTTTTATAATGCCATGGGTACTAAGGTAACCATTGTTGAATTTATGCCTAACATTTTACCAGCAGAGGATGAAGAGGTAAGCAAAGAAGTAACCAAATCGTTCAAGAAATCGGGTATAGAAATTATGACCAATGCTTCTGTAGAAGCAGTAGATACCAGCGGAGCGGGCTGCAAGGTTAAAGTAAAAACCGCAGAAGGAATGAAAGAATTACAAGCAGATATCGTACTTTCTGCTGTAGGAATTCAAACCAATTTAGAGAATTTAGGATTAGAAACCGTTGGAGTTAAAACCGACAAAGGCAAGGTGTTGGTAGATGATTTTTATGCCACCAATATCAAGGGTGTTTATGCCATCGGAGATATTGTTAAAGGTCCGGCTTTGGCCCACGTATCTAGCGCCGAAGGTATTATCTGCGTAGAAAAAATTGCGGGTCACCACCCAGAGCCATTAAACTATAATAACATTCCAGGTTGTACTTATTGCTCTCCAGAAGTTGCCTCTGTTGGGTATACAGAAAAAGCAGCTAAAGAAGCAGGTTACGAAATTAAAGTGGGTAAATTCCCATTCTCTGCTAGCGGTAAAGCTAGTGCTGGCGGAGTAAAAGAAGGATTTATAAAACTTATTTTCGATGCAAAATATGGTGAGTTTTTAGGCGCGCATATGGTTGGTGCCAACGTTACAGAAATGATTGCAGAAGTAGTGGTTGCTAGAAAACTAGAAACTACTGGTATGGAAATTATCAAATCTGTACATCCACACCCTACCATGAGCGAAGCCATTATGGAAGCCGCTGCGCAAGCTTACGGCGAGTGTATTCACTTATAAGAAACAATATATTCTAATAAAAAAGGGCGCCCAAGGGTGCCCTTTTTTATTAGAATAACTTCGTTCCACTAGCCCATTGCAATTGGTATTTTGCTTTGGCATATTTGGCACTTAGTTCCGCTAATTTTGATTGAGCTTCGAGCAAAGCTCGCTCGCGTTGGTTAATTAAAAACAAAGAGCTTTCACCACTCTCAAAACGCATTTCTTCGGCATTACGTAAGAGCGATGCGTTCTGAACCAAACGCTGTTGAATCTCTATCATCTGACGGGCCGTTTCTAACTGATTATAGGCAATTAAAATTCGATTCTCAATATCTCTCTTTCCTTGTTGCAGTTGAAACTGACTTTGCTGAAGTTTATAATTAGTGAGTTGAAGTTTACCTCTTTCTTTTCTCAAAAACACACTACTATAAAAAGTTATACCGTATTTATAATTCTTCATAAACAATCCGTCTACTTCATCTCTACTGCCTGCAGTATAGGTTTGAAACGGTATATATTCTAAATTAAGTTGTGGCTTTAAATTCTCGAGGGCAAGCTTTCTATCTAGCTCGCTTTGTTTTACTTTAAAACTAAGCTTTTGAATATCGGGGTGCTGAGTTTGCGCATTAGAACTAAGCTTCTGTATAGAATCTGTGCTCACTAAAGTTATGTTTGAACCTAAAGATGAAGGAATAACTCCAGGAGATAATTGCAAAGGCTGATTTTGGTCGCTCCATAAATAATTGGAGAGCGTTAAACCTGAATTTTGAAACACCAATGTTTGCTCCAACAATAAGGCTTCTCTTCGTTGATATTCTACCCAAGCCTCTACACTATCTATAGGCTTTTCTTCGCCTGCCAAAATACGTTGTACAATAAAATTTAGTCGGTTTTGAGCCAACAAAAAATTCTCTCGCATAAGTCTATACTGCTCATACGATTGTTGCCAATCCCAATAAACTTTTGCCGCTTCTAAGAGCAATTTATTTATTTGAGATACTTGTTCGGCTTGGTTCAAGCCTTGTAAAAGTTGCGCTTGCCTTAGTTCATTTCTTCGAACATCTGTAAACAAACCGCGCAATACTGGAACCGAAACGCCTGCATAAAATAATTGGTATTGCACATCTCGGGTACCACCTGTAAGTTCGTTGTATTTGCCCACTTCTGGATTTACAGAAATACCACTACTTTGATCTAAACCTGCTTTAAAATCTATACCCGGTAAGGTTGGAATTTTAATTTGAGGCTCGATATATTGATATGAATTTTTATCATTGGTTTGCTTGCCGCGAACCTGCGTTTGAATAACAGGATCGAAGGCTCCGCGAGCCGAGCGCAACTCTGCTTTGGCCATCTCTGGTAGTAAGTTTGCGGCTTTTGCCATCGGATGGTACTTGAGTACTTGGTCGTAAAAAGCATCAAAAGCCAATACAGTAGAATCCTGCGCTTTTACAAGGTTTAGGTTCAGCCCGAAACATATTAACAGAGACGGATAGAGATAAAAACGGATGTTGAACATTTTTTTCATCTGCTATTTTTTGTCTTTACCGCTATTGGATTTTGCTTCCATTTCAGAGATAAAATCTGGTGGGAAGCCATTAAACTGACGCCACATTTCGTACCAAACACGCACTCTTCTTAGCATGGCCCAACCGTAAACACCGCCGCCTGCTCTAACGAGTTCTGGCCACGGACGATCGTTTGGATCAGGCACAACCAAGACCCTAAACAAGCCGTTATTGCTATTAACCCTATCAACCGCTTGCACAACCCCGCCAAAAGTACCAACGCCAACATCTGGCCAACCAGAAAACACAAGCGCAGGCCAACCATCGAACTGAATTCGCACTGGAACACCTATATGCATGAGAGGCAAATCCATGGCACGCACATAAAGCTCAACCGCCATTTTAGAATGAGCTGGCATTATAG
>JAKRSG010000129.1 GCA_022402405.1 Bacteroidia bacterium
ACTTTTCAATCTGAGGCATGTAGTGAGTTAAAACCTCCAACATAGGAGAACCCGTTTTAATAATCCTATCAGGCGATAATCCTTCTCTCAAAAGATATTCACGTGCAATATCTGAATAGGTTAGGTTTATATCCGATATATGGTCAACAATTTTCCTATTTGTTTCTTCTGGAACCCTTTGGTCAAAACATCTATTACCTGCCTCCATGTGAAAAATTGGAATATGTCTTTTCTTTGCTGGAATGGCGCACAAACAAGAATTGGTATCACCCAAAACTAAAAAAGCATCAGGCTTCACTTCTTCTAGTATGGGATCAATATTTATCAAAATTTGCCCCACGGTGGCCGTTGCTGTTGCTCCCGCCGCATTCAAAAAATAATCAGGCTTCCTTACACCTAAATCAGCATAAAAAACCTCATTCAATTCATAATCATAATTCTGCCCGGTATGTACTGTAATATGTTCAATCGCCGGACTAGCATCCAAAGCCGCCATCACCCTTGATAAGCGGATGATTTCTGGGCGAGTGCCCACGACGGTCATTACTTTTAGTTTTTTCATTTTAGAATAAGAGCCAAGGCAAAAGTAAAAAGGTAAAAGTTTTACTTTTGCCTTGGCTGTTGATTTAGTTTAATTTATTAATAATACTTGCTAAAATATTTTTCAATTCACTGCTCTCTTTTGTCAGTAAATCAAGCTCTTCATTGGTTTTTTCCTCTAGAGCTTTCAAAACTCTCAGCCAATAGTTTGATTCACGTGCCTCTTTGAGTGCAATTCTTACTTTATTTTTAAAATCTGCTTTTGACGAACCAGCTTGAGCCTCTTCATAATTTGCACCAATAGATGTAGAAGATTTACCTAATTGGTGTTTTATAATTTGATATTCGGAAGTGCTAGGTAATGTTCTCAAAAACTTCAAACACCTAACCCCAAAATCAAAAGTCCTCCCCAACAAATCATTTTCCCTCATAACTACTTGGCTCTTTTCACTTTTGCCTTGGCCCTTCTAACCTGGCTCTTCTACCTTTTGCCTTGGCTCTTTTATACAGTCTCAAACCAAGTATCCGGATCCTTCGCATCATATGGTTCATTGATCCAAAATATAGTATACAAAATATCTTCTCCTATATTTTTAATATTATGGGTATACCAGATAGGCATATCTACATAAGCGGGTTCAATGCCATCGAGGTAGAAGTTGTGGACTTCGGTGGTGCCAATTTTACGGAGTTGAATAAGGGCTTTACCTTTTATTACGGCAAAGCGTTCTATTTTTCTTGTATGAAAATGATTCCCACGTGTGATTTCTGGAACTGTGGTTGAAAATGATACTTGGCCTGGGATACCTATTCTTGCTATTTCTGTGAAAGCTCCTCTGTTATCTGGATGTTGAATAAATTTCCTTGGGAAATAATTCTTAATATCCATGTAACAACGATAGGTATTAAATAACTTATGTTCAAAGGCATTATTAAGCGATGGAAATTCACCCTTTTCTTGATAAACCTGTTTGTAATATTGTAACAAGCTTAATATTTCAGAAACCTTGGCCTCAGCAGTGTGTGGAATTTGCATTTCATGCGTATTGTCGTTTACACGAATAGCTTTAATAATTTCCTCAACCAATTCACCCACATAAATCAACTTTAACTGCCCATCCACATCAATATTTGGGGTTTCACCATGCGAAACTTGGTGACAAAAAGTAGCAATTACTGAATTGTAAAATGGATTGCCAAAAGGACCATACACATTTGGAATAACCATTCCTGTAAATGTCCCACCTGCTTTATTTGCCCATTGAGACAACATCAATCTACCTTCTTTCTTTGACTTTCCATATAAATTATCCCTTTCCTCTTGCGTTGAAGAAGAAATGATAACATGTGCTTTACTCTGAGTACGTTCCAATGACGAAACTAGTTTATTAACCAAGCCAGTATTAATCTCATAAATCACCTCAGGGTCATTATGCCTATTTAAAGCAGCTAAATGAACTATAACATCGCACTCACTTACAAATGAATCTAACTTAGATTCATCATCAAAAAAAGAACGTTCAAACACAACCAAAGAAAATTCCTCAGAATAAAGTTTTATCGTCTGATACAAATGATACCCCACAAACCCATTCTGCCCCGTAATCCCTATTTTCTTCATTGTACTATTATCTTTTACTTTTATCTTAAAAAAACTTGGTTCTTTATACTTTTGCCTTGACCCTTCAAAACCTTTTATCTTTTTACTTTTGTCTTTTGTCTTAAAAAAACTTGGTTCTTCTACCTTTTACCTTTGCCCTTTACCATTTGATATTTTCTACCGTTTCACGATAGTCATCTTTTTTTGATTGTTCTAAATTGAAATCTGAAAACACCATCAAAACACTTCCCTCTTCTAATGCCTCAAAACCATTATAATATCCACCTCCAATTTCA
>JAKRSG010000130.1 GCA_022402405.1 Bacteroidia bacterium
TAAACCTCGAAACCACCTACGGAAAAACACTGCAAAAATCTGGGAATGTTACGGTGATTAGGTAGGTGGTGGTAATGGTGAGTTTAGAAATACCACCTTCTTTCCTACAAACACTCAAAAATAATTTGGACATGTCACATAATTGTAATTACTTTGTAATCACAAAAACCAAAAAATGGAACTAGCAATAATCAATATTGGAAATTCAAAAGGAATACGTCTTTCCAAAACAATACTTGAGAAATATAGTATCAACGACAAAATAGAGCTGATTCTTGAGAAAGATTATATAATTCTAAAACCTAAAACAGAGCCCAGAAAGGGTTGGGAAAAATCATTTAAAAAAATGCATGAAAATGGGGACGACCAACTTTTATTGAACGACATTTTTGAGGATGAAACATTTGAAGAATGGAGCAAATAAATCAATATGATATCGTATTGGTTAATCTTGACCCTACGATAGGTAGTGAAATGAAAAAAACAAGACCCTGTGTTGTTTTATCTCCAAATGAAATGAACAAGTACTTGCAAACAATTGTCGTTGCTCCCATGACAAGCAGTTCTAAGCCATACCCTACCAGAGTGGAGGTAAAACATAATGCTCGAAAAGGATGGATTGCCATAGATCAAATCCGCACTATTGACAGGAATAGAATTGTTGATAGATTTAATACCTTAACCGACAAAGAAATTGGGCATGTAAAAAGTGTAATTCAAGAGACTTTTGTAGATTAAAACTACCCCTTACAGGCATCTATTTTGAACCAAACCCATAACTAAACCGGTAACTCAGGTACAAGCTAAAGCTAAAATCGAAAATTCCATTGTTTAAATCATAAATAGGTTCAAACCGAGCCGATGCCATTACGGGAGATTGATAGAGGGATTTGTTGTATATAAATCTGGTAAACAATAACTGCCTGTTGCGCTCGTAATATTGCTTATCTGCGCTGCTTACACTTTGGTAAATTTGCGTGCCGCCGGGCGAAATAAAATGATTGCCTTGCCAGTAACTCATCATAATATGTAAGCCATTATTGGCAAAACCTAAATTTGCATAATAGCCCAAGCCCTGCTTTTCTGGGTATAGTTTACTATCGCTGGTTTCGGTATATCTAAGCATGCTTGCCTCTGCAAACCAATGCACATCTTGGCTCAATTTACGCTGGTATTTTACCCCTACTGCATCATTTACCATCATCAAAAAAGGTTGTATGGTATCAATATCTATTTGTCCGCCTTGATGAAAAACCGTTGCCATGTAATAGGTTTCTAAGCGCGCTTGAGCATTTTCATGAAGGCGTAAATTCCAGTTTACGCCAGCCGTAAAACGCTCCTTATCAAATGCACCCGGCTCAATATAATTTTGCCAATTAATCCAATTATCGGCTTTTAAAGCACCGCGCTTAAACTTAAACTGAAACCCATTTTCTATGCGTTGGGTAATTACGGCGTTTATATCTAGCATAGGTTCAAGCAAGCCATGACTTATAGCGCCATCGAGTGTACCAAAAATAAGCTCAGAATAGTTGCCTTTAGCACGCAAAGAGAAGGTGGGTAAAGCGGTGGTAAACGGATTATTTCCACCAAAATCATGTCGGAGCCAAAGGCCCGTTTCTAACTTTATGGCAGGGTGTGCGCGGTAGCTTAGGCTTGGGTGCAATTGGTAGCCAAACAAGGTTCTGCCTTCTTCTATGCGGTTAAAATACTCGGTATTCCTAAGGTAATTGGTGTTTTTTACGGCCAATTCAAATGGTTTACCTTCTGTCTGAACCCAATTGGTAGAGTCGATTAGCACCTCATTGGGCAATTGGGCATTGGCTTGAACCAAAAAAAATAGGTTCAGACCGAACCAAAAAAGAAGCTTAGTTTTCATTGAACCAAATATACAAACTTAAAAACGGGATGAAAACAATTTTTAAACACTTATATTCGTTCCCTCTTAGATATGCAGCTTTCGGTAGTAATTGTAAATTATAACGTTAAATATTTCCTAGAACAGGCGCTCCACGCGGTGCGCAGGGCCTGTACAAACTTAGAGGTGGAAGTATTTGTGGTAGATAACCATTCGTTGGATGGCAGCTGCGATATGGTGCGCAAGCTGTTTCCGGAAGTAAAAATCATAGAAAATAAAGAAAATGTTGGCTTTGCCAAAGCCAATAATCAGGCCATTAGATTAGCAAAGGGCAAATACGTTTTGTTGCTAAACCCTGATACGGTAATTGAGGAAGATTGCTTTAGTAAACTGATTCAGTTTATGGATAGCACTCCCGATGCGGGGGCGGTTGGCGTAAAAATGATTGATGGTTCTGGCAAGTTCTTACCCGAATCTAAGCGTGGCCTACCCACACCAGAAGTAGCATTTTATAAATTAAGCGGCTTGGCTGCATTGTTCCCTAAATCTAAAAAGTTTGGTAAATACCATTTAGGCTTTTTAGATAAAGAGAAAATACACGAAGTTGAAGTATTGGCGGGTG
>JAKRSG010000014.1 GCA_022402405.1 Bacteroidia bacterium
TCCGATCTTTGCGTGATGAGAAGTTGAGCAGACCATGGGCTATTCCAGGAACAAAAGGTTTAGAGCACAGAATTGGTGGTATAGAAAAACAAAATATCACCGGTAATATTAGTTACGATGCTGCCAACCACGAACTCATGACACACCTTCGTCAGGAGAAAGTAGATAAAGTAGCCAATTTTATTCCAGAACAAAAAATAGATACCGGAGAAGAAAGCGGCGATTTATTAATGCTTGGTTGGGGTGGTACATACGGAGCACTTAAAACGGCAACATCTGAGTTGATAAAAGATGGCTATAAAGTATCTCATGCACATGTTAGGTACCTTAATCCGTTCCCTAAAAATTTAGGTGAATTAATGAGTAGGTTCAAAACGGTGGTGGTGCCAGAATTAAATAACGGACAGTTGGTAAAAATTATCCGCGATAAATATTTTGTGGATGCCATTCCTTACAATAAAATCCAAGGACAACCTTTCATGAGTAGTGAAGTGGTTGCTAAAATCAAACAAATATTAGATTAAAAACATGACAGCTACAATCGAAAAATTAACGCCGAAAGATTTTGCTTCGGATCAAGAAGTAAGATGGTGTCCTGGATGTGGAGACTATTCTATTTTAAAGCAAGTACAAACCGTATTGCCAGATTTAGGCAGACCCAAAGAAGAGTTTGTATTTATATCGGGTATTGGATGTTCGTCGAGATTTCCATATTATATGGATACTTTTGGAATGCACTCCATACACGGAAGAGCCACTGCTATTGCCACGGGCTTAAAGGCAACCAGACCGGAGTTATCTGTATGGATTATCTCGGGCGATGGAGATTCTATGAGTATTGGAGGTAATCACTTTATTCACTTATTACGCCGTAATCCAGATGTAAATTTATTGGTATTCAACAACCAAATTTATGGATTAACCAAAGGTCAATATTCACCAACATCAGAGCAAGGTAAAGTAACAAAATCTACCCCAATGGGTTCGGTAGATTATCCATTTAATCCTATTGCCCTGAGCCTAGGTGCCGATGCTACTTTTGTTGCTAGAACTATGGATAGAGATCCCAAGCACCAACAAGCTATGATTCGCAGAGCGTATGATCATAAAGGAACATCCTTGGTAGAAATTTACCAAAATTGTAATGTGTTCAACGATGGAGCTTTCGAGATATTTACAGAGAAAGGTTCTAAGAAAGAACAAACCCTTATGATGGAACATGGAAAGCCATTGGTGTTTGGAGAAAACGCAGATAAAGGGATTAAATTGGATGGGTTCAAACCGATTATTGTAGATATAAACGATAGTTCTGTTAACGACCTTTGGGTGCACGATGAAACAGATTTAGTAAAGGCTACTATCTTATCTAGATTTTACGATGATCCAGCTGATGAAAACCACTTCCCTCGTCCGTTTGGGGTATTTTATGTTAACAGCAAAAAAGCCACATTCGACGATATGTTCAACGATCAAATAAACTACGCCAAAGAAAAAATGGGCGCAGGCGATTTAGATAAACTCATCGCGGGTAAAGAAACTTGGGTGGTTAACTAAGTTGTATAATCCCAGTAGAAAGGCCTGTTATTTAAAACATAACAGGCCTTTTTTTGTACAGAATATTTGCTAAATTTGTTTAAAATTAATCTTAAAACATGAAGCATATAACTTTACAAAAGTCCCTTAGAATTGCGTTTTTATTTGTCTTATTAGGCATTACAACGGTAACTTACACCAATCAATCTACTGCACCTTCGGGCAATACCTCTGCACCTTCAGAAGGTAATTGCACTGGCTGTCATAGTGGAACTGCCGTTACCTCTGGAACAGCGCATTCATCTATTACACTTACAGGTTTACCTGCAGGAGGTTATGCACCTGGAGCTACCTATAATTTAACCTTTAGTGCCCAATCGGCAGCCACTGCTAAAAACGGATTTCAAATTACCGCTCTAAGTGCTAGCAACACCATGGCAGGTTCTTTTTCGGCTGGTACAGGCAATCAGTCGCAAATGGGTTCGGGCCGAACCTATATTGGACACACTAGTGCTGGAACTTCACAGAATCAATGGAGCTTTAGCTGGACAGCTCCAAACCCTGCTGTTGGTGCGGTAACTTTTTATGCAGCATTAAATGCAACCAACAGTAATAGTTCTACCAATGGCGATGTGGTTTATATAAAATCATTTTCGGTTTCACCAGGAAACTTGCCTGTGGCAACCATTACTTCACCTGCTAATTCAGCTGTTTTTTGTGTAGGAGATACTGTTCAATTTACGGGTACAGCCACCAATAATCCAACTTCTTATGCGTGGGATTTTTTAGGTAATTTCCCTAATGCCTCCTCTCAACAAAATCCAAAAATTGTGATGAATTCGGTTGGGTTCAGAACGGTTCGCTTTAGAGCTACCAACAGCTCTGGAACTTCATCTAATGCGCAAATTACCATACAAGTAGTGGCTAAACCAACAGCCACTATTGTTGGTCCAACCACCATTTGTGGAAACGATTCTATTACCCTTGTTGCCAATAGTGGAACAGGTTTTACCTATTTATGGCAACCGGGTAATTTAACCACACAAGTCATAAAAGTAGGTTCAGCCGGAAACTATACAGTTAAAGTTACCAACCCAGGCAATTGCTCGGCTACCAGCGCTCCATTTACTGTAATCTCTGGTGGTCCTAAGCCTCAAGTAACCCTTAGTCTTTCTAAAGATACCATCTGTTCTTCCGATAGCGTATTGTTAACTGCTACTAGTGGCATGGATTATTATTTGTATACAGTAAACGAATTCCTAATAGATTCTACCACCTCTAATACCAAATGGGTAAAAGGATTATCGGCAAACAGTATCTTGGGCGTGCGAGGATTTACCGGTGTTTGCGGCAGTTTAATAGCAGAAAAATTGGTGCAAGTAAGAAGTAAACCTTCAGCTCCAGCCATTAGTTGCGGACCCTTTACAAGTAATTCTGTAAGTTTTAATATAGCAGGTTCGAACCCAGAAATTAGTTTAGATTCAGGTGCTTCATGGGTAAATGCCAATCAAGGTAATGTACATTTTATTTCTGGTCTGAACCCAAATACATCTGTTTATTTAATGGCTAGAAACAATGTGGGTGGCACATGTATGTATAGCTTTGCGTCGAATAGAACTTGCGCTGCAGCTAGTTGTGCGCCATTAACGTTAAATGTTATAGCTCCTAAATATGTTTGTCAAGGCGCGCCTGTTTCCGACAGAATGATAAGGGTTATATCAACTAATGCAGTTAGGCCTTTTTATAAATTTGACTACCCGCAGCCATTCGTAGGAAGTGGTTGGACCGAACAAGATTCATTTCCGGCCATTATCTCTCTTAGTGGATCTTTTAATTTTAAAGTGTCGGTTATAGATTCTGCCAATTCATTTTGCCCGATTAAAGACACAAGCTTTACCATTAATTTTATAAATAATAACAGTGGTTCACTACTCTTATCTTTTGATAAAAATACTTTCTGTGAAGGCGAGTCGATTACTTTTTCAATGTCTAATGTAAGTTCCATTTACAATAAAGTAAAATATTTTTCTGGAGAAGGTTTAAACCGAACCGAATTTGCTAGTAAAATTAAACCAAATTTTAATTTTGGTCCGGTACCTCTCAGTCCTAATTTTCCAAATGGAACTATTGTAACAGCGCAGGCCATAGATACCGTTTCTGGTTGTGGAACTTTCTCAAATAGCAGACCCATTAATGTAGAGGCTTTACCAAATGTTGGTTA
>JAKRSG010000131.1 GCA_022402405.1 Bacteroidia bacterium
TATCTGTTGGTATTGTAGTAGTAGTTGCCTGACTAGGGAAGAAGTTAGCGATAGGTGGTAAAACAGGACCAGAACCACCTGGAGGAGGTGCATTCCAAATTTCTATTTCTCTAAAATTAACGTTTGATTGCTGACCAGTTGGCCCCATAACAAAACCAGTTATTCTAAGTCTAGTGCTTGTCATGGTTGGAAAATTAACATCGTTAATACAATTAGCTTGAGGTAAACCAGAAAAAGTGTGATGATTTACATAAGCACTACCATTCCAACGTTGAATAATACCACCTGCTAAAAAACGACCTGTAGTCTGTGCATGATGAATGGTAATTTTATTCATACTCTGTGCAGTTGGCCAAACAAACTCTAACCACTCAGTGCCATTTGGAGGTGTGGCAGTAGTAATCCACATCTGCTGGGTCCCACATGTTCCAAAATTTAAATCATTCAAAGTTGAACATGGTCCTGTATTGCAGGTAGAAGCACCGGCAACAGCCAATGGTGCAATGTTAGTTTGAGCCCACAAATTCCAGGATGAAAGCACCATGAAGAACATTACAAAATGTCTTAATGCGGAATTACTTCTTACGAAATTCAGTTGTAATTTTAGATTCATGCTAATTAAATTTTTAGCTAAGATATTAAAATGAACTAAAAATGCAATGAATTTTTTTAATGTCCAAAAAAAAAGGGAACTTACTTTTAGTAAGTTCCCTTTGCAAAAAGACTCTTTTATTTAGTTTAGCTGGATTTTTCTAGCATAAACTTTGTCTCCTGATTGAATTTTAATCAAGTAAAATCCTTTAGGCTGAACAGTTAAATCTAATTCATTTGGTTGAATATCGTTTCCATTTAAATGAGATTCATGAACCATTTTGCCTAACATATCATAAACAGCTATATGAACTTGATTAGATTGAGCAACAGCTAATTTTAGATTAATTCTTCCATTACTTGGATTTGGATAAATACTCATAAAACCATCTACATTCATAACAGCTCCGATACCAGTAACTTCACCTTCAGGTAATACATTAATGGTTCTGGTGGCTGTCTCAGATTGATTACCTGATAAATCTCTAACGGTATATCTAACACTAAATAATCCAACACCATCACCGAAATGCTTGCCTTCTGCGTTCTTTGGCAATGTATTAATAGTAACTAAATTGGCACGCATTTCTGAATCGGTATTATAATTATCTAACAATGCAACAGGAGCATCTACATATTCCTTCCAACGAGGTAAATTTACTGTTCTAACGTTTAATAAATCAACTACAGGAGCTGTTCTATCAACTACATTTACAATTCTTGTTACAGAATCTTTGTTTCCAGATGGATCTGTTGCAATATACCATAAAGTATATGTACCTAAAACATTAGCATTAATGGTACCTTTTCTATTAACAACTACAGTTCCTGCTGGCCAATAATTATCACTAACAGTAACCATTGGATCTACAAATGGAGTTTTTACGTCCCAATCCATTGGATTAAATCCATTTAATACAATACTTGGCGGACGAGTATCGCGAACATCAATACGCACATTCACTTGATTACTTACATTACCGCTGTTGTCTCTGGCCACAAACGATACAAAGTAACTTCCTACTTTGTTTACATCTACCGCGGTAGCACCTTGTACATCCAACGTAATAAAGCTACGTGGCCAATAGTTATCTGTTACATTAACAATGCTATTCACATCTAATGCTGTACCTACTTGGTGCACGTATGGATTAGACTTTGGAGTAATTACAGGTCTTGTTGTATCTCCTACTATTATAGCTCTTTGTCTTGACACCATTAAACCAAAAGCATCCGTTACTGAATAGTTTGCACTATAAGTGCCAAGTATAGAAGTATCTAAATTGGAAGTTATAACTACTGAACTATTTATTAAATTACCTTGATTATCTCTTGCTGTAAATCCAGGTTCAGTAAACTTATTATACACCTCAACATACACTGTACTCGGCGAATCTAACACCAAACTTGGTCCGGTTTGGTTGATGATAACAAATACATTTCTGAATAAAGTATCGCTCACATTACCATACAAATCTCTAACAATATACTTCAATTGGTTCGGACCAACCTTAGAATTATCTACAGAACCAATCGTTTCAAATTTCGTGCTAATGTCGCCTTCAATATTATCAGTTGCTGTAACACCTAGCTCTACATATGGCTTGTTAATTTCAGAGAAAACAGTTGCATTACCAACTAAACTCATGGTAGGTTTAACTGTATCCATTGGGAAGTTTACCACATAATCTCTGAACACGCCTAAGAAGGTAACACTTGGATTTAACTGCGTACCTGCATAGGTTACTCCCACTCTCATTCGGGTTGAACCTAAACGCTGATTGTTGGCTACGGCCACAGTGTCTATCCTTGTTAAGTTCTGAGCATTCAATTCGCTCATCACCAACTCATCGTTGGTAAACAAACCATCCATGTTAAAGTCGATC